>JBBQPX010000130.1:0-7704 GCA_038216775.1 Chitinophagales bacterium | reverse complement strand
GCCTTTAAGTGTTACAAACAACTCAAAGTTGTGGCCATGCCAGTTTTCGTTGGCACATTTACCAAATACCTCTTCATTTTTTTCCCTGCTCCATGCCGGGTTAAATAATTTATGAGCTGCATTAAAGTGTTCTATTCTGGTAATGTAAACCATCTAAATATCAAAAATTTCGGCAAAGGTAACTTCTAAATACTGAAATATGATGCTTAAACACGAAATTTGTGCTATGCAAATCTTACTTGTTGCCGCTACAGAATTTGAAATTGCCCCTTTTATTGCCACCAATACTAATTTTGAAGTGCTAATTACCGGTGTTGGAATGCCATCTACAATTTTTCACCTGCATAAACACATTAATAAACATAAATATGATGCAATTATTCAGGCTGGCATTGCAGGAAGTTTTAGCAACACTTTACAACCAGGGCAAACTGTGCTGGTAAAACAAGACTGTTTTGCTGATTTAGGTTTTGAAGAAACCCTAAATTATACGCCACTTTTTGAAACGGGCTTTGCAAACAAAAACGAATTTCCGTTTACAAATGGCTGGCTTGTAAATAATAACGATAGTTTTTTTGCATTTGATTTACCAACTGCAAAAGCAATTACAGTAAACAAAGTAAGCGATAGCTTGTTACAGAAACAGCAGTTTATTAAAAATTTTGATGCTGATATTGAAACCATGGAAGGCGCAGCTTTCCACTACGTTTGCCTTCAGGAAAACATTCCATTTTTACAAATCAGATCAATATCAAACTATGTAGGTGAACGCGATAAAACAAAATGGAAGATGAAAGAAGCCATCACAAATTTGAATGAAGCACTTTCATCACTGATTAAGAAAATAACCAATTAAATAATGAAACTTAGCTTAGGTTTTTCTCCCTGCCCCAACGATACGTTTATTTTTGATGCGTTGGTAAATAACAAGATTGATACTGAAGGAATTGAGTTTGATGTTGTTTTAGAAGATGTGCAAACCCTTAACCGTTGGGCTTTAGAAGGCAAACTGGCAATAACAAAACTAAGTTATGGAGTACTGCCATTAGTACTAAAAAACTATGTTGTTTTAAACAGCGGCAGTGCGCTTGGTAAAGCTGTGGGGCCTTTATTAATACGAAATGAAAAATTCAGGAATCAAAATATTGAAGATTGTACCATTGCCATACCCGGTGAAAACACCACGGCGCATTTACTTTTTTCGCTGGCTTATCCAAATGCAAAAAATAAAGTTTTTTTACGGTACGATGAGATTGAAAACTTTGTTTTAGCAGGAAAAGGTCTGGGTGTTATTATTCATGAAAATCGTTTTACTTATGCCGAAAAAGGACTGCATAAAATTATAGATCTTGGGGATTATTGGGAGAAGGAAACCAAAAACGCAATTCCCCTTGGCGGCATTGTTATTAAAAGAGATATTACATTAGAAATACAACAGAAGGTTGACCGGTTGATAAAAAAAAGTATCGAATTTGCTTTTACTAATTATCCTGAATTAAATGATTATATCCGCCACCATTCGCAAGAAATGAGTGAAGACGTAATGCGGAAACATATTGATCTGTATGTGAATAACTATTCAATTAATTTAGGAGAACATGGTAAAAAAGCCATAGCAAAGATTTTGACGGTTTATCAGAACCTACACCCAGAAAACACAGCACCGCTTAATGATATTTTTTTAGAATTGCCGGTTTAAGACTTTGCATCATTTAGTCCTGCCTTATACACTTCAAGGCATCTTTTTCTTGCAAATTCATGATCTACTATTGGTTTAGGATAGCTAAAATCATTAAGCTCTGGCACCCATTTGTTTATGTATTTAAGATCAGGGTCAAATTTTTTGGTTTGCAGGTAAGGGTTAAAAATACGAAAATATGGAGCTGAATCGCAACCGCTGCCTGAAGCCCATTGCCAACCTCCGTTGTTTGCTGCCAAATCAAAATCAAGCAATTTTTCTGCAAAATAAGCTTCGCCCAATCTCCAATCAAGTAAAAGGTGTTTGGTTAAAAACGATGCAACAATCATGCGTACGCGGTTGTGCATAAAACCAGTTTCATTCAGTTCACGCATACCGGCATCTACAATGGGGTAACCGGTTTGTCCGTTACACCATTTTTCAAATTCGCCAGTATCCTTTCTCCATTCAATATTATCGTACGCGGGCTTAAATGCCTTGCCTTTGCCAACATGCGGAAAATGCCAAAGTATCATTTGATAAAAATCCCGCCATATTAATTCGTTAAGAAAAGTTTCGCTCAACCCCATACTTTGCTTAGCAATCTGCTTGATGCTGATGGTACCAAACCGTAAATGAACTCCAAGTTTTGAGGTGCCGGCTACGGCAGGAAAATTACGCTGATCATGATATTTTGAAACAAGCTGATCTTTTAAATCTTTGGAGGGAAAATGCTTTTCATTTTCATTAAAACCCATCAATTTTAAAGCAGGCATTTCTTTGGCAACCTGTTTATAAAAATTTTTGAAGTACTTTTCTACAGGGTAAGGTTGTAAATGAAATTCTTTTAAGGCAGCTTTCCATTTTCTGCTATATGGTGTAAAAACGGTGTAAGGTTTTCCATCATCTTTAAGCACTTCATTTTTTTCTAAAATAACCTGGTCTTTGTAAGTTTCAAACAGTATGTCTTTTGTTTTTAAAAAGTCAGCTATGCTTTTATCTCTCTCCAATGCATATGGTTCATAATCATGATTGGTAAATACTTTGCCTATTTTATACTTTAACGAAAGTGCTTTAAATGCTTCGGAAGGTGTTGCATAAAACACTTCCAACGATGAATCTATTTTAGTTAACTGCTCCTGCATTTCTTGCAATGCGGCATAAATAAAAGTTACTCTCCTATCGGCCTTGTCTGCAAGTTTATCAAGAATATTTTTATCAAAAATAAAAATGGGCACAATGGGATTATCGCCTCTTAAAGCATGGTAAAGACCTGCATTATCTGTTAATCTCAAATCCCGTCTAAACCAGAATATATTTACTGTTTGCATTTTTCATTTTTAATAATAACCTCACATTGGGTAACGGTAACGCTATTATTTTGTTGAGAAGACTGACGCATAAATTTTCTGTGTGTATAAATTTGAATACTTTTTATCTTCCACCAATTGTACCCAACGAATGTTGTAAATAGAATTAGATAGAAAAACTTCATCTGCTGTCAGCAAATCATCAATATGTAATATCCCTTCAATTATTGGAATGTTTGCCGCTTTTAATTTATCAATAATATTTTTACGCATAACACCTGCAATGCAGCCCTGGCTTAATGCAGGTGTATAAACAATGTTGTTTTTAATTAAAAAAATATTGGCAATAGTTGTATCACAAATACCGTCTTCTGTATTTAATAAAAGTGCATCGTTCCATTTTTGTTTTTTGGCATGTAACGCTGCCAGTGCATAAGGTAAAAAATTGTTATGCTTTATATTTGCGAGTATGTCGCAGCTTTTTTTAGCATCTTTGTAAATACCTAAAACCAAGCCATTGCTGTTCCATTTTCCGATATCATCTGCCAGTGGCCAGGTTTCAATAACATAGTTGGGTATATGGTTCATTTCATCATACAACCCACCATTACCCCTAAAAACAGCCAGTCTAATTCTTGCATTATTAAGCTGTTTGTTTTTTTTGAGCAAGCCAGTAATTTCATCCTGCAAAAAATCTGGTGTAAAATGTTTTGGTATATTAAACTGTAATATCTGCATGCCTTTCCATAAACGGGCAAAATGCTCATCAATAAATTCCACCTGTCCATGTATGGCTTTCATGGTTTCGAAAAGCCCATCACCAAACCTTAAGCCTCTGCTGCCTGCCGAAACTATTGCCGTTTCTGAAGCATAAAATTTACCATTAAAAACAATGTATTCCATCAGTCAAATATAACACTAATACCGATGGCACTTTGTAATGAACCTAATCAGTATTTACCCCGCAGGGCTCTGCGGGCAAAAAGTATTCGCACTAATGCCTTGCTTTAATTTTAGACCGGTAAACTGAAGGGCTATTAAATTAACGATGGTAGAGCTGTTGTTGTGGTGATATAAAATAAATCCCCGGCTAAACCGGGGATAATTTTTATTTTGAAAAATATGTAGTATTAAATATGCTCATCCAGAATATTATTTTTTACAGCGTACATAATTAAGCCTGCTGTACTTTTTGCGCCTGTTTTTACTTTCAGTTTATCTCGTATGGCTTCCACTGTACGAGGGCTAAGGTCAACAAGGTCTGCAATTTCTTTAGTGCTTTTCTCTTCGCACATTAATTTAAGAATAAGCACTTCCTTTTCGTTAAGGTTTGCTTCCTGTTGCACTAACCGCTGTGGTGTAATATCGTTTCGCTGCTTTAGGTTTGTTAGCAAAGCTTTGTTAGTAAGCGAATTAAAATAATACTCCTGTTCAAAACAGGTTTTTATGGCTTCGTAAATAATTTCGCTATCACTTGTTTTAGTAAGATAGCTGTTAGCGCCTATTTCCATAAGCTTTGTTATCATGCTATGGTCATCCATCATAGTTAGCATGATGATTCTTATTTTAGGATATAACTTTTTTATTTCGGGTAAAGTAGCAATGCCATCCATAATTGGCATTTGAATATCAAGCAGAATAATATCTGCTTCTATCATTTTAAGCATATTCAGCAAATGCATGCCATTATCTGCCTCTGCTACAATCTTTATATCTTTTTTGGAACTTAAAGCAGTTTTTACACCCGCACGATACAATACATGGTCATCTGCAATAATAACTCTTATAGGTTCAGTTACACTTTCATTCAACATCATACATCAATTTTTCAATATTTTGGATTACGGATTTTCGCCAATATAACGATGAGGTGCAAGTTCTAATTATATTAAAAAAAATAAAGCGTGTAAATACCCTTTCAGCAGCATAGGGTTTTTACGCAAGCCACTCACATAATTATACGAAAAATACAGGCAGCTCGATTTAAAAAACTTTTATTCTATTAGCTTATTACGCATTCCATACATAATAAGCCCCCCAATGGTTTTAGCATCAACCTTTGTTTTCATATTTTGCCTTATTGTTTCAATAGTTCTGGGACTTAAAAATATTATTTTCGAAATTTCCTCTGTTGTCTTATCCTCCGAAAGTAATTGCAAAATTTTCAATTCTTTCTCATTAAAATTTACCGGAATGTTACTTCCGTAGTGCTGACGTACATTTTTTTTCTGCATCAGCTTACCCATAACTGCCTTATTTACCAGATCGTTAAAGTAAAAATCGTCATTCATGCAGGTAAGTATGGCTTCGTAAATTTCTTCTGGATCGGTAGTTTTAGTTAAATAAGCATTTGCGCCCATCTCCATCATTTTACTAATCATTTGCTGATCATCATACATGGTTAGCACTATAATCTTAATGTCTTCATACTCTTTGCGAATTAATTGAATTGCATTAATCCCATCCATTTCAGGCATTCTAATATCCATCAGTAACACTTCGGGCTTTTTAATGGCAATTTTATGCATCATATCTTTGCCATCCTCGGCCTCCCACAGCATTTTTAGATTTTCTTTGCCGGAAAGCGCCATTTTTATTCCATCTCTAAAAATTTTATGATCATCGGCAATAGCAATCTTAATTAAACTGTCGTTTCGCATGTTTTTTGATAATTGGAATTGTTTCTAAAATGCGCCTGAAGTTACAAATTTCATTTTACATGTACTCAATTTTCGCCCTATACATTTATTTAAATAATAGCAGTTAACTTATTAGTTAAACATTAACAAAAACACTTCGTATTTTTACTATACCTTGTAGTCGTTAAACTACGTGCTGTATTTGGAATTATACTAATACCAATGTATTTTCTGAAACTAAAAAAAGGGCAATAGTGCTCTTGTTAATTTTGAAGGCTGGTTATATTTTTGCGTTGTTAAATTAATTGAGTGAAAGCATAATGTTGATTATTCATAAAGTGAGTAGAACCGCTTAAAAATTCTGAATAAACACTAAGAATGTAATTTATATTAATTTTTTACCATAGTTAATTAACAATTAAAAACAAACCCGCTTAAAATCCAATACTTGCAGAATTGCGTATCTATTTTTCGAAAAAGGAGATTTTTTAGATTACGTATAAAATTTAAATGAATAAATCGTACTGCACAACACAATATCGCAGGTATAAGTAAAAATCCCTTTGCAATTTTCTCCTCCACGTACTTTTACTGAGGTAAATCTACTATTTCTTCCATAGTAATTTTACTGCCAAACTTCCGTACATTTACTCTAATTATTAATGTTGTTTAAATTTAATTTAAGCCAAAACCCCTGACACCACTGCTTTACAGTTAACCTCATAAACAATAATATAAAAACAGGGGTTGTTGAATACAGGCTTTAATTGCAAGTTTACAAAACATTATTACTTTTAGAAACCTTCAAATTAGTTAAACATGTTAAACGGAATTGACGAAATCATGGAAGCAATTGCTGCGTTCTTTTGTTAAGAAGCATTGTAATTAATTTCCAATTTTAAAAAGCAATGGTTATTTTTGATTAAATAACCATTTTTTTATTTTACAGATCCTAAAATATATCACCTATTTAACAGAAATCTTACCTTTTATTTTTTGTCTGATTTATTTAAATAGAATCAAATCAAAAAATAGAAAGGTGTTTTTGTTGTATACCTGCGTTATTGCTATCCTTGTTATTTCAGTAATTGTTACAAGATACCTGCTAGATTCTCTTGCAAATTATTACCTGATTACGCGGATTTACAATATATTGGAATATTCAATTTTAGCTTATTTGTTTCATCTGTATATAAAAAACAGGATTGCCCGAAAAATTTTACTTTTTTCGATTATTCCGTTTGTTATTTTTTGTATTTACGATTTTTTTCAGGCATCAAAACCCGCACTTCCTTTTTTACCTCTCATTTATGAATACCTTTTTCTTTTAATATTTATTGTTTATTTTTTCTTTGAAGTGATGCAGCAGAGCGTAATGGAACCAATATACAATAAAGCTATATTTTGGATTTCGGTAGGATTTATTATTAATTTTTCAGGAAATTTTTTTTTATTGCTTGCATCTGTTAACAGTTTTGACAATGAAGCCTTCAGAAATACGTTTACAATTATGTATAGTTCGGTAACAATTTTAAAGAATATACTTTTGAGTATTAGTTCAGCAATAAAAGAAAACATCAACAACAGCAATAATGATTTCGATGCCATGTCTTTAGATCCTGATCTTGAACCATACCAACCTTCTAAAAATCAAAAATAACTTTATCAAAGAAATGTCTTTTTTACAAGCAACTGGTTCATTTGGTGTGAGCCCTCTTATGTTTCTCGGAACATTGGGAATGCTTACGCTTGCCATAGCCATAGTTGGCTTTGTAATTTTTCATCAGCGTAAAGTTATAAGATACAACAATCAATTAAAAAAACTGGAAGAAGAAAAGCAACAAATATTGTTAAATGCCTCCATCCGCTTTCAGGAAGAGGAAAGAAACCGTATTGCAGCAGATTTACACGACGATGCAGGCCCCTTGCTTGCCACCGCAAGGCTTTACCTTAATGAAAACCTGGTTAACCAGGAGAAGGCCCAGCAACTGCAAAGTATTTTCAGCGCAAAGCAAATTCTTGACGATGCCATTATGCTTATACGCAACATAAGCCATAGTCTGATGCCGCCCACGCT
>JBBQPX010000129.1:0-7730 GCA_038216775.1 Chitinophagales bacterium | reverse complement strand
TAATCCATCTTCTGCAAATTATATTGATGTTTATTTAACCGCGTCGGCAAGCGACATCAGTGCAAATACAACCACAGGGTATTTTGTAAGGATAGGAAATACCGATGATGAAATAAGTCTGTACCGGAAAGATGCGGGTGGGGTGATTACAAAAATTATAGACGGCGTTAATGGAATTTTAAATACCAGCAGTAGTGTGATGAAAATTAAAGTTTTCCGCAATGCCGCCAACCAATGGAATTTATCACGTGATTTGAGCGGCACCGGAAACAGCTATTTTAATGAAGGAGTTATTACGGATGCTACTTATTTAACCTCTTCTTTTTTCGGTATAAAAGTTACGCAAAGTACAGCCAGCTTTTTTCAACGTCACTTTTTTGATGATATAGTACTGAAGGTGTATGTGCCCGATATTACACCGCCAGCAATTGTTTCTGCTACAGCTATTTCCTCTACAGCTGTTGACGTATTGTTTAGCGAAGCATTAGACCTTGCAAGCTGCCAGGTGGTAGCAAATTATGTTGCCAGCAATGGCTTAGGTATGCCCGCAACTGCGATAAGAGATGCTGTAAATGCTGCGTTGGTGCACCTTGTTTTTGCAAGTACGCTAAGCAACGGAACCAACTACACGCTTACCGTAAACGGCGTTAAAGACCTTGCAGGAAATGCCATAAGCAATGGAACCGCAAGCTTTAGTTTTTACACGCCAAAATTATATGATGTAGTTATTGATGAAATTATGGCGGACCCAACACCACAGGTTGGCTTACCAAATAACGAATGGATTGAGTTGAGAAACACCACACAATTTCCAATAAATTTATCTGGCTGGCGCATTGCAGACATTACCGGGCCAAGCAGTACAATGCCTAATTTTATATTAAGACCAGATAGTTTTGTAATTGTTTGTACCAGCAGTGCAGTAGCTGCTATGTCAGCGTTTGGAACAACAATTTCTGTTACCAGTTTCCCATCATTAGATAATGGCGGTGACCAGCTTTCGCTTACAAATGCAGCAGGCTCTGTAATACACAGCGTTAATTATATTGATGCCTGGTATCAGAATGAATTGAAAAAAGATGGAGGTTGGACGCTTGAAATGATTGATACAAAAAATCCTTGCAGCGGTTTTAGCAACTGGAAAGCAAGCGTTGATGCCAAAGGCGGAACGCCGGGAAAGAAAAATTCAGTGGATGGAGTTAACGCAGATGGTAAAGCGCCGCGTTTGCTAAGAGCGTATGCAACAGATAGTGTAAATATTGTTTTGGTTTTTGATGAGCCGCTTGATGTTAGCAAAGCCGGAGTTGCTGCTAATTACAATATCAGTGATGGTATTGGTGTTCCCGCTACGGCCAATGCTGTTGCACCGATTTTTGACAGGGTAGCTTTAAAACTTTCGGTGCCTTTGGTGCGTAATAAGGTATATATCGTCACAATTTCTGCACTCACTGATTGTGTTGGTAATGGCATCGGCACTTCCAACAAGGCCAAGCTCGGGCTTGCATCTGCCACAGATAGTTTTGATGTGGTGATTAATGAAATTCTATTCAATCCAAAATCAAATGGCGTTGATTATGTTGAATTATACAACCGCACCACAAAAGTAATCGACCTGAAAAATATTTATATAGCAAACAGAAATACTGCTGGTGCTATCAGCAGCATTACTCAATTAAGTACCGAAACAAATTTATTATTTCCTGAAGATTATATTGTGGTTACATCTGATGTTTCAATTGTAAAAAGAGATTTTGTTGCCTTGAACCTCGATGCATTTGTTGAAGTGGGCAGCACGCCGTCTTTTAATGATGACAAGGGCGATGTAATTATTTTGAATGAACAAGGTCACATTGTTGATGAACTTGTCTATAGTGAAAAATGGCATTTCAAACTCATTGATAATAATGAAGGCGTTGCACTTGAACGTATTGATTATAGTGTACCAACACAAAACCAGGAAAACTGGCACTCGGCTGCAACTAGCGTTGGGTATGGCACACCCACTTACAAAAATTCGCAATACCGTATTGACCAGCAGGTGCAAGGAGAAATAACCGTAACGCCTGAAATAGTTTCGCCTGATAATGATGGAATAGATGATTTTGCAACGATTAATTATGTGTTTCCATCGCCGGGCTATGTGGCTAACATTACAATTTTTGATGCAAACGGAAGAGCAGTGCGTTACCTGCAACGAAATGCTTTGTGTGGTATAAAAGGTTATTACCGTTGGGATGGATTAGGAGAAAAATTTCAGAAACTACCAGTTGGTATATACGTTATCTACACCGAAGTATTTAATTTAGATGGTAAGAAAAAGCAGTTTAAGAATACGATTGTGTTGGCGAGGCGTAACTAACTCGTCCTCGTCTCTGACGAGGATGAGTTAGTTGCAAGTCTTTGACTTGCTTTTGAGGCAATGCCTCAAGACCATGACATCCTCATCGGAGACGAGGACGAGAATACAACAAAAAAACACACACCATAAAACCAACTATATGCGCAACAAACTAATGCCGGCAATTGTTATCGCTGCAGTGATAATCGCCTCTTGTAACAATCAAACAAAAAATAACGAAACAGTAATGACAAAAACGGAATACAAATGGCCTGAAAGTGTAAAAGCACCGACAGCAGAGAAAATAGCCCATGAATTAACAGCATTTGGTGATACACGAATTGATAATTATTACTGGATGAACGCTTATTTCAAACGCACAGCAGATAGTACAAAAGTGGTTGACTATCTTAATGCGGAGAACGCATATTACGATACGATGATGAGCGGTACAAAGGTTTTACAAGACAACTTGTACACAGAAATGAAAGGCAGGATAAAAGAAAAAGATGAGAGTGTGCCCACATTTAAAAACGGTTATTTTTATTACAGCCGTGTTGTAGAGGGAAAAGATTATTTTGTTTACTGCCGTAAAAAAGAAACGCTGCAGGCGCCTGAAGAAGTGCTGCTTGATGTGAACGCTATGGCAGAAGGGCATAATTATTTTTCTGCCACAGGCTTTGATGTAAGCACGGATAATAAACTATTGGCTTATGGAGTAGATTTATTAAGCCGCCGTCAATACACCATATATGTAAAAAACCTGGAAACGGGAGAAACTTACAAAGACGCCATTACAAATACAGAAGGCGACCCGGTTTGGGCAAATGATAACCTCACGATTTTTTACACTGATAAAAATCCGATAACGTTATTGTCAGAAAAAATTAAAAGACATAAACTTGGGACTGATGCTACGGCAGATAAAGTTGTATACACAGAAAACGACAAGAGTAATTACATAGGCGTTGGTAAAACAAAGTCAGATAAATTTATTTTAATTACTTCGCAAGCAACTTTATCATCAGAAGTTAGATGGATTGATGCCAGTAAACCTGAAGGTTCTTTTATCGTTTTTCAACCAAGAATAAAAGAGGTATTATACAGTGTTGACCATGCCGTGGACAAATTCTACATACGCACAAACCTGCATGCAAAGAATTTTAAGATAATGACAAGTGCAGAAACAAAAACCGATTCATCAGCTTGGAAAGAACTGGTAGTACATGATGATAAAGTTTTGATACAAGGCTTTGATTTGTTTAAAAATTTTATGGCAATATCCGAACGTAAAAACGGCTTAACCCAAATTCATATTTTAAATATTAAAGACAATAGTTCACATTATCTTCCATTTGAAGAAGCTGCTTATTCTGCAAACATTGCTTACAGTCCCGATTATAATACGGATGTAATGCGCTATAATTACACTTCTTTAACTACGCCTAATTCGGTGTATGATTATAACATGGTTACCAAAGAAAAAACGCTGATGAAGCAGCAGGAAGTTGTTGGTACTTTCAACCCGAAAGATTACGAAACCGAAAGAGTTTTTGCAACTGCGAAAGACGGAACAAAAATTCCCATCTCCATTGTTTACAAAAAAGGATTTAATAAAGATGGTAAAGCTCCTTTGTTGTTGTACGGTTATGGTAGCTACGGAGCCAGTATGGAAGCGAGTTTCAGCAGTGTGCGTTTAAGTTTGCTCGACCGCGGTTTTGCATTTGCCATTGCACATATAAGAGGCGGACAGGAGATGGGCAGAAGCTGGTACGAAGACGGAAAAATGAATAAGAAGGTAAATACCTTCACCGATTTTATTGATTGTGCTGAATATTTGCTTGCAAATAAATACAGTTCTAAGGAACATTTGTATGCAAATGGAGGCAGTGCTGGTGGTTTATTAATGGGTGCCATTGCAAATATGCGTCCGGATTTATGGCATGGCATTGTTGCACAAGTACCGTTTGTAGATGTGCTCACTACCATGAGCGACCCGAGTATTCCCCTAACAACAAATGAATACGATGAGTGGGGAAACCCGGCAAATAAAGAAAGCTATACCTACATGAAATCTTATTCGCCTTACGATAACGTGGAGAAAAAAGCTTATCCCAATATGCTGGTAACAACTGGCTTGCACGATAGCCAGGTACAATATTTTGAGCCAGCAAAATGGGTTGCAAAATTACGTGAAATGAAAACGGATAATAATAAACTGCTGTTATATACAAACATGGAGGCGGGACATGGCGGCGCCTCCGGAAGATTTAAAGCGCTTAAAGATAGGGCAAGAGAATATGCTTTTTTGTTTGCGCTGGAAGGGATAACAAAGTAAAGAGCATTAAAAAACCGTCCCGCTTTAAGCGGGACGGTTTTTTAATGCTCTATTTTTATTTCCTTTCAGGATATAAATCACTCACTTTAACGCCTGCAATTTCATCTTCATCATCCGCATCCGGTCGTTTTTCAAGATTTGCCTTTAACACAAAATAACTTCCTATTGCGCAGCCTACTCCAATAAAAATAGCCGGTAGTAAAGCGTCTTGACCGAAAAGCATTAGACCAGCTATAGCACCCGCAAATTCAGCACCAATCCAACAAAGCACCGTGTACATTTTCCAGGTGCCGGGTTTCAATCCTTTCCTTTCGGCAATTCTGCCAATGTTTTTGGTAAGAAAAATTAGGGCAATTATTTCGAGCATAATATCAGATTTAATAAAACTAAAAATAAATTATTACTTAAAAAAATTTGCCAAAGTTTTAAACTCTGGCAAATTTATATCATTACCTATTCAAAGATGGTTACACCAAATCAATATCAAAATTAACCAACTGTACAAACTCACTTAATCTTGCATCAATATCTTCTTTAGTAATTTCTTTAAGTCTTTCTGGGCCAAATTTTTCAACACAAAAACTTGCCATGGCACTGCCCACAATAATAGCAGTCTTCATGTTTTCAAAACTAATATCTTTTGTTTTTGCAAGATACCCGATAAAACCTCCGGCAAAAGTATCACCAGCGCCAGTTGGGTCAAATACCTCTTCTAAAGGCAAAGCAGGTGCAAAAAACACCTGGCTTTTATGGAACAGTAAAGCACCGTGTTCTCCTTTTTTAATAATTAAAAAATTCGGCCCCATGTCCATTATTATTTTTGCCGCTTTCACCAAAGAAAGCTCACCACTTAATTGCCTTGCTTCAGCATCATTAACCATCAGCACATCAACTTTTTTCAATACCTCTTTCAAATCATCCATGGCAATATCCATCCAAAAATTCATTGTATCCATAACAATCAATTTAGGGCGCACGTTTAGTTGATTGATAACGCTTAACTGTAATTTCGGCATCAGGTTGCCCAACATTAAAAAGTCAGCACCTTGGTATGCATCTGGAACTATCGGGTTAAAATCTTCCAAAACATTTAAATCCGTAATAAGGGTATCACGGCTGTTCATATCTAAATGATATTTACCACTCCAGAAAAACGATTTTTTATCAGGAACAATTTCAACGCCATCAAGCGTAACACCACGTTTTTTTAATTCGTCCATTTCTTCCTGCGGAAAATCGTATCCAACAATAGATATTTGCTGAATAGGAGTTGTGAAATTGCTAGCAGCATAGGCTACATAAGTGCCCGAACCACCAACAATCTGGTCCACTTTACCAAAAGGAGTTTCAATAGCATCAAAAGCCATTGTACCAACGCATATTACTGACATAAGCTGAATTTATTTTGTTTTATAAAGGGCAAAAGTAATTGATTAAAGAATGTTTTTGTTAAGTTGCAAAAAAAAGCCTCATTTATACCGCCTGAAAGATAGAAATATTGAAGTCTAAAGATGAAGATGCTATATTTTTACCTAGTTGTTTGGCTTCACACCTATCTATTTGGCTTCCTCCCCATTTGGGGTTCCCAGATAAGGGAAAGAACGGAGTTCAAGAGGGGGCTATAATTCTACTATGTTAATACAAATACATCCCGAAAATCCACAGCCACGGCTAGTAAAGCAGGTGGTGGAATGCCTTAAAGATGGCGGAGTAATTATTTACCCAACCGATACGATTTATGGTTTGGGTTGCGATATTAATCAACATAAAGCCGTTGAGCGCATCTGCAAAATTAAAAACATTGACCCTCAAAAAGCACAGCTGTCTTTTATTTGCAGAGATTTAAGTCACCTTAGCGACTACACAAAAAGTATAGATACGCCGCTTTACCGTATGCTTAAAAGGTATTTACCCGGCCCTTATACCTTTATTTTGCCGGCCAGTAAGCAAGTGCCTAAAATACTACAAAGTAAAAAATCAACGGTTGGTATAAGGGTACCCGATAATATTATCTGCCAACATATTTTGGATGAATTGGGTAATCCTATTTTAAGCGCCTCGCTACCCGGCGATATGGTAGAAGAATACACAGACCCTGAAGTAATTTCTGAAACCTTTGGTGATAAAGTTGATTTTGTAATTGATGGTGGTATAGGAAATATGATACCATCAACCGTTGTTGATTGCACAACTAATGATTGGACAATTATCAGGCAGGGGCAGGGCGAATGGGAGGAGTAAAAAAATCCCCCGGCCAAACCGGGGGAACAAAATCAACTACTATTATGCTAAAACCATCTTAATTTGTGTGATTGCGATGATGCTTTTTGTTAAAAGAACCACGCTTGTGCTGCTTTCTATGGTGGCGAAAATCTTTCCGGTGTTTTCTATCCTGTTTAAATCTGCCGCCATCTTTCTCAAATTTGCCCTCTTTTTTAGAAAATCCATCACCTTGGTTACTTCGATGCGTACGCTCTTTTTCAAACCCTGATTTTTGTTTGTTTTGAGCCTCTGTGGTACTCATGCCAAGAGCAAGGAATAATATTGAAGCTGCGAGTAATTTTATTTTCATGTTGTTTGCTTTTAAAGAAGAAAAGTTTAATGCTGTTTAATAAATACATAGACGATGAATGATAATTTGCGTTTAACAAAGGGTTGTTAAATTAAGTTAACAGCAAATTTTTGCGAATTTGCCTTCAGCTCCAGAGGAGCGTTATGTTAGTAGCAAAAAAAGATGTTTCACAGAAATTCAAACGCTCCATAGGAGCGATATGTTTTACATGTCGCTTCGATGGCACAGCCCTGCGGGAAATGAATACGGCGCTTTATATTAAATGCTACTGACATGCCGGCCCGATGGGCCTTAAATAATGTGCTACATGTAAATTCCCACAACGGCTATAAGCAACTACCCCGGCAGAATATTAAAGCTCTTGCGGTGGTGCACACAAAGCCCATATTGTTCAATGGCATTGCGATGTGTAGCAGTTCCGTAACCTTTGTTTTTATCCCAGCCATAGTATGGAAAATCCAGATGAATTTTTTGCATAAATT
>JBBQPX010000128.1:0-7810 GCA_038216775.1 Chitinophagales bacterium | reverse complement strand
ATACTTATTAATGGCATATTCTCTGTCAAAATCAGTAATAAAAAAATTTAAGTCGGCGTTACGGTGAGTAAGTTTTTCATAATTCCATAAAATACCCCACCACCATTTTTTAAGGCTTTTAAAACGAAGTGCTTCTATATTATGTGAGTGTACAATAAGCTTAACCCCACAAAACCATTTGAGCATCATACCCAGCCATCCGTAATAGGGATGCTCTATAATCAAATGGGTAATTTTCATCTCCTTAAACAGCCGCCTTAGTTTAAAAAAGTAAAGCGGGTTGATGTATCTTAAATTACTATTATCCAGTAAATCTAAAACAGAGTATCCTTCGTCCTCAATGTCGCTATTTGCTTTTACTCCTGCGCAAACAAGACTTGCATGTTTTGCCAGGTATCGGTTAAAAAAAGCAATGTTTTTCTGACCGCCCATTTGTGGCGGCAAAAATTTATACGATACAATGCTTAATATTTTTACCGCATCATTCATTAAGCTTTTTTAATGGCTACTATATTTATAAAAGGAGCTAATTGAAATGTTTTACGATTTGTAGCTTTAATAATTTTATTTAAAAAACCAGCGAATAAATTTAAAGCAGTGTATTTATAATGTGTATCCCAAAAGCCAGCAGTATAAGTTAAAGTAAAGCCAGCTTTGTGTATTATAGTTTCGTAGTCTTTTCGCTTAATTAAATGTTCTGCCCAAACGCCGGTTCTGCAATCGCAGGTATTAGTAGATAATAATTTATCGTGCGGAATTTCTTCTTTTTTCAAATAGCAGTTTAGGGTATCCGTAAAGTCTCTAAAAGCCTTGCCCCTTGTAACTTTTGTAAGGTTTATTAAATCAGCAGCATTTACATCCGGCACCAGTTCCTTAATATATTCAATTCGTTGAGGAATATGATATTTTTTACCCATTGTATAATGAAGCCAATAATGCCTTAACCGCATGGCTGGGTTGTGATAATTTGCCGTAGTTGTAGCGTAGCAAGTACCAGTAATATCAGATTGGTAGAGTTTAGTGTAGAATTCCTCCAGGTTATAGATATGTTCAATTACATTTCTCGATGCTAAAATATCAAATGTGATATCGTTACTTTTTCCATAGCCTATAACATCATCAATATCTCCACTGATAAACCCATCAATTTTTATATTGAGTTTGTTGCAAATAATCTTTGCATGGTTAGTAATCCTGGAAAAATAATCGTTATAAAAAACACCTTTAAACCCCAACTTACCAGCCAGTAAAAACAATGTGCCTAGCCCTGCACCGTAATCAAGAAAAATAATATTCTCAATTTTTTTTTCGGTAAGCTGTACTGATCTGTATATTATATCAGCACTGCTTTCAATTGAAAAAACCAACCGGCGCCCTAAATGATGCCTTGTTAAATACAAACTGCTTGTTTCATCAAGGTCTTCGTTAGTTATATCTAAGGTTTTAAGACTTTGATATAACTCATTTGCTTTCTCATTTATTAAGACAGCAAACTTATCATAAGGCTCAATAAAATTATACGGCTGATTTATAGTCAAAATGATTATTCACTTTATAATTAAACTACTGAAGGTTTACGTCTTTTTTTATAGGCCATGAACAAACAGAATAAAACAATTAGAACAGATAGCATATTTGCATACCGAGAAATTGTTTCACCTTTACTTACAGATTCAGGATCAAAAACAAATTTGATATCATGCTTACCAGCAGGAATAGAAAGACCTCGTAACGCATAATCTGTTTTACAATATGCTACTTTTTTATCGTCTATATAAGCGCTCCAGCCTGCAGGGTAATATATTTCGCTAAACACAGCAAATTGATTGGTGGCTGCATTAAACTCATACTTAATTTCATCATTGTTGTTTTGTATTAGTTTAATATAGGCTGATGAATCGTACACAGGCATAACTGGTACAGCAGTTTTAAAACGTTCATCTACAAATGCTGTTTGATTCGGGTCAAATGAATTTAACGCGTTCATTTCTTCATCTGCATTTTTAACAAACTTAACCTCTTTAACTAGCCAGCAATTGCCTGATGCATAAGGATTTGGCACTGCCTGATTTTGTTTCGTATCCTGTTGGTTGGGTACAATAACATACTTCATATTAAGCATGTTTAAAACAGGGAAGCTGTCTTTTGCAGCTTGATTTGCTCCCCAGGCCTGAATATTTTTATAAATCTGTTTTTCAATCAAATCCTGATAGAGGCCAAGTTTGGCAGGACTATAACCACCAATAGTGTTGTGTTTATAGGATGCAATGGCATCGTTAAAGGAATTTCCAATATCGAATTGATAACCGTTGGCGCCCTGAAATGCCAGGTTTAAAACTCGGTAATAACCAGTATCTGATTTTAACTGCATATCAGCACGGGTTTCAGCATAAGTGCCTTCTATCTCAGATGCATCAAAGAAATTTTCGTCTTTTAAATACCTTTTGCTAACGCTAAAAAGATCAATAGCGCAAAAAAGTATTAAAACTGCGTATAAAACAGCAGGCTTTATTTTGTTAAAAGCATACAGAAACATGGTACCGGCAGCAACCAGCATAAAGCCTAGCGTGCGCCACATATCGCTTAAATAAAATGCTTGTCTGTCACTCTTTAAAGCACTGAAATAACTTCTAGTAAAATCTGTTCCTTTGCCTTGTAAGCCATCATTTATGCTTTTCTTTAATTCCGCTGTATTGGCGTTACTAAAATCAGCCATAAAATAAAACAGAACAAGAACGCCGGCTGTAGCTCCGGTAATTACCAGGCACTTTTTTATTAACTGCTTCAGCTTTTCTTTATCAGTTGTATTAACAAATTCATTTAAGAAAATAACGCCGAGTAATGCTACAGATAATTGAGGGATAACCAGAGACATGGAAGGTGCCCTGAATTTTTTATAAAATGGGAGATGATCAAACAGGAAATAATTTACCGCCTCAAAGTTTTTGCCCCATGCTAAAACAATACCAAATATGGTAATTGCAATTAACCACCATTTATGTTCGCTCTTAGATAAAAAGACGCCATAAAGAAATAACAGGCAAACAATAGCTCCTAAATAAACAGTGCCCTGTGTGGAAGGCAATTCGCCCCAATACATACCAGATGATTGGGCAATCTGTTGCGCATAACCTTGCGGCAGCGTTTGTGCATTTTCCTGTAAAACTTCTATTGCTTTTGAGTTTTCTCCCAAACCTTCAGCAGAACCACCACCAAATGCATTTGGCACTAAAAGCGTTAACGTTTCTGCTTTTCCATAACTCCAATTAAATGCATAGTCCTTATCAAGCCCTCCTGTAGTTTCGTTTGTTTTATCTTTTTGGGTAAGCTCACTTCTGCCACCACGCATGGTTTCTTTACTAAATTCATATGTTGGCCAATAAGAGTTTGCTACAGTACAAAATATAATAACTGCTGATATTAATCCTATGCCAACAGTAATACCCAGGTGGGCAAACTTTTTGTTTTTAATACATTTAACAAGAAAAGGTATTGTCATAAAAATTACCATCAGCAAGGTGTAATAAATAATTTGCTGATGACTTTGAAAAAACATTAATATACCTGCTGTTAAAAGTGTAGGAATGCCCCACCAATATTTTTCTTTAAAAATTAACTGCAGTCCTGCTAAAACCGCAGGTGCATAAGCCATCGACATAAGTTTTGTATCGTGCCCACCTGCTATAAGCACAGGATTATAGGAACAATAGGCATAGGCAATACCTCCTAAAATACTTATCCAGGGATTAACTCCAATTACTACACACAAAAGATAAAAACATAATGCTGCAACAAATAAATAAAACACGGGTTTAGGCATTCCCAATGTGAGTATTTTGCCAACATAAAGAAGATGAATATTCATCGGCTCCTTCGGGCTCATCATAATTTGATAAGCCGGCATGCCACCCATCATGCTGTTTGTCCACAGCGGATAGTGGCCATGCTTTTCCTTAAACTCAAACGACTGCTGTGCCATAGCCTTCCACTGAATAACATCGTTTTGCTGCACCATTTTGCCTTGCAAGGCAGGTTTAGTTAAGAATACGGAAAGCAGCAGAAAAATAACAACTGCTACAATATGGGGTAATACCTTCTTAAAATTGATATGCTTCATAATAAATTTTTGCTTCGGCAAAATAATGCTAAAAAAATTAAATATCGTAGGTTAAAACCTACAATCCACTATTTATTCCATTAAAAAAGCCACTCGCAAAAGTGGCTCTTCTAATATGAGTGATATTATTTATTAATTACCCATCCCTTGAGATGCATTTTGCATGCTGTCCATTTCACCTTTCATGCTTTTCTTTTTAAACAGAGATACGTCAACTTTACCAAAACGATAGTTGAAACTAAGCCTTAACACCTGTGGATCTCTGCGGCGTTGGTTGTCTTGTACAAAGTATTGCGACTCGGAGTAAGTACCATATAATTTTGTTCTGAATATATCGTTCATTGACAGCGACAGTGATGCCGCTTTATTTTTCATAAAATCTTTTTTAATGGCGATATCAACCCCGTAATTTGGTTTTATATATCCTTGGGCACCAATTTGTGATCCGCCAAACATTCTACCCATACCACCGCCGCCGCTGCTTGGCGGTATAATAGTTTTGGCCTGATAATCGCCAGATAATTGTATAGAATAGTTTTTTGGCAATGTAAAGGAGTTGTTTATTTTTCCAAACATACTTAACTGATTGTTGTTTGTGCCACCCGCTAAGGCACCGGCTTGCAGGGTAGAATTGTACACGTTAACATTTATAGTGAAATCCCAAAATTTGGCCGGTTTCGTTTTCATTGTTAACTCCAGCCCTATGTTGTAGCTTTTGCTTGCATTGGCAAACGTAGTTATGATAACTGAATCTGGTTTGGGTGCACTGGTAGTATCTGGATTTTTATCTTTATACTGATAACTGGTAATTAAATTATTGGTGTTACGCAAATAAGCGGTAGCCAAAAAGCTTGTTTTTTTAGTTACCTGATTTTGATATGAGATCTCTGCAAGGTTTGTAAATTCTGGAATCAGATTAGGGTTGCCTATCGATAAATTAAGCGGATCGGAAAAATCGTAATTAGGAATAAGTTGAAAAAAATTAGGTCTGTTTATTTTACGGGAATAATTTACCTGCAAATCAGCTTTGTCGCTTAGTTTATAAGTCATAAACAGACTTGGAAATAAACTAAACGGATAGTCGTTTTTAAAAGTAGTAGTACTGCCGATAAGCGTACCGGTATAGCTTGAACTTTCTACTCGTAAACCTAATTGATAGGTGAATTTTTTAATTTTTTGGCTAAAAGTGGCGTATGCAGCGTAAACCTGATCGGTAAATTCGTAGTTATTGCCAAAAATGGGAACCAACTTACCTGTTGTATCCTGCGAAAAGTTAGCGGTTGTACTTTTGTAATTTCTTACTGCACCACGTGCTCCCATTTCCAATTTAAGGTTTTCAGAAATTGGATTTGCAAAATCTGTTTGTACTGTAAAATATTTAGTGGTTCCTCCACCATCAGAAGTTTGTAAAAAATTTTTAGTTTTTATATTGCCATTGGGATAAAAATATTGCGTATTATTATCGGACGAGTTATCATTTTTACTTTGATTGTAATTTACATCAACCGTTAACTCTTTATTTGGTTTGGCAAAATTATGTTTGAAACTTACGTTTGTTCCCACATTTCTAAATTTAAAGGCACTATTTGTATTTCTATAGCCGTAGTCTGATAGTAAGAGGTTGTTTTTATATAAAGTATCTCTGTCAATATTAATTAAATCACTGTTTTTAAATTGACCAGTTACATAGGTGCCGCCTAAAGTTATCGTATTTCTATTATCAATAAAATAATCAAATCCACCTCTTAAAAACGCAAAATACCCGTTACTTAAAGGCTTGCTGTTTTGGGTAAAGTTTGATGTGGTATCATTTCTTAAAAAATCGGTTCTGTCGCTTAAAGAAGTACTTATCGATTTTCTTGTATTAACTCTTGCCCTGGCAAAAAAGTTTATTTTACCCTGCTTAACATTAATATCGCCTCCAAAACCTGGTTTACCACGGCTATCAATGCTGGCATTTATATTACCATTGTATCCCGCTTTGCGGTTTTTCTTCATCACAATATTTAAAATACCTGCGCCGCCACCACTTGCATCAAATTTTGCTGATGGATTGGTTATAATTTCCACACTTGCAATTTCATCAGCCGGTATCTGGTCAAGGGTTAGGGTAGAGGGTCTGCCATCAATAAATATCTGTGGCGAAGCATTACGTAAGCTTACATTACCATCAATATCCACACTAACAGATGGAATATTCTTCATTACATCAACTGCCGTTCCTCCAACACTGGTAAGATTTTTTTCTACGTTAAAAACTTTACGGTCAATATTCATAGTAAATAATGCCTTACTTGTAGTAACTGTAACGTTCTCTAACTGCTGCAAATCGGGCTTTAAAGAAATATTACCTAAATCCCTGTCAACGGCATTTAGCATAGCGCTCATATCGGGCTTACCGCCATTCATATTTAATGCAAATGCTACTTTTTCCTCAAAAGCCTTAAAACCAATCGCAGTTATTTTAAGTTTGTATTGGGCCATCACATTCAAATTTTCCAGGGTAAAATCACCTTTTTTATCTGTAAGCATCCCGGCTACCACCACGTCGCTTCGCTTTTTAGTTACTGTATCAAATTTATTTTGAATAAGCAATACAGAAGCTGCTTCAAGTGGCTTACCATTAATAGAATCAACTATTTTACCATAAAAATGCCCCATATTCATATTCTGTCCGCCAGGTGCACGACCACCGGCGCCCGGAAACTGTGCGTATGTAATTGATATACAAAGTGTAAAAACGCTAACTAGCAAAAATTTAATCGAATTATTCATCTGTAAATTAATTTCTATATTTTAATAATTGGCAAAGTACACGCTTAAAATCCACACTTATGTTTATCAACATGATGAGTGGTATAATAACATGTAGAGAGAAGATTGTAGTAACACTTTATAATCAATAAAGTTGTATAATGAAGATTAAATGGATGAAACCGATAATTAAACCAACACCTGCACCAAACAGCTGTGCTTTAATTAATTGTTTTTGGGCAGATTTATAAACTAAATCTTCAACCTGACTCATCGAAAATCCTGTTATTTTATCTACAACAGTTTTTTCAATGTCGAGATCATTTTCAAGTTTAGCCAGGTAACTTTTCATTAAAATAGGAAAAAGGGTTTCCAATTCAAGAATAAAAGCAGTTTTTAATTGATTTATAGTTTTATCGCCTATCAGCATCGCTAACATGGGAAAAGTATCCTTTAACCTCTCTCTTAAAAAACTATCAATATGAGTTTCAATTTCCGGTTTTAGTTTATTAAAATTTTCAGGATCGGTAACCTTTTCTTCTAAAGCAGAAAATGAAAATAATTGGCTACTCACCAATCGTCCAATATTTGCTGCAATCAAATTTTGTTTCGCAGGCAAAACTCCCTGCAAGGTGAAGCCTGGTAATTTTATAGGTTTATAAGGCCTGAAAATAAGTATAAGGCTAACCCATATTACAAACCAGCCGGTAAAGCAGGAAAAAAAAAGCGGTAAAACGTATTGTATCCAGGACATTTAATTATTTTGAGGCATGCAAAAATAAGTTATTTAAAGCAGGCTGTTCAAAATGTATTTTGACTGCGTAGTCTTTTTCTTTATTTTTGCGCTCTGGTAAAAAACGGTAGTCGTAGCTCAGTTGGTTAGAGCATCAGATTGTGATTCTGAGGGTCGGGGGTTCGAGCCCCCTCGATTACCCAAAT
>JBBQPX010000127.1:0-7878 GCA_038216775.1 Chitinophagales bacterium | reverse complement strand
CCCCAAAAATTTAATAGCATCTTTCAGTTTCAAATCTCCAAAAATAGGATGTTCAAAATACTTATCAGCACTAAGCGAATTCAGTTTTTCAATTTCGATACTGGTTTTTTGCAGATGATCTCTTAAACTTTCAGCCGTATAAGTAACAGGTACAACCGTTGCAGGCGACTTGGCTTTGCCTCTGGGAATTTTATTAATGGCGAATATTAAAAGCTTTGGAAAACTAAATTTCCATTTATAGTGCTTCGCATCAGAATTTAGTATTCTTGCAATAATCACATTGATGGTTAATAGCGAATGTTCAATATGCCAGCCAATGGAAGATTTGGACACTTGCTCATTTAACTGTTCTTGTTTATCAATGTTGTTATTCAAACGCTGTAATAATTCCTGTAATTTATCTGTCATTTTAAATTGTTAATGGGTTACCCGTTTGGCCATAGCCAACAAAAAATAAAGGAACAGTATTTTATTGATACCGCAAAGCAGATTCTGATACAATCAAAATGAAGGCAACTTTTTAATCTCCATTAAAAACTAATGTTGAAATAAAAAAAAACCTTCAATACTGAAGGTTTTTCACAGAGATAATAATAAAGAAAGTCGGTTTAGGATTTCATCACTTTCAATGTCGTGGTTTTTCTGGTTGGATATTGGATTTCTTTTAACAATGTAAAGATGCAACTTTATAGAAATTTATTTTGTAATACTATGATGGAACTGTTGTAGCTGTTATTCTAATAAATTTTAAAACTTGAGCCTCAACGATACATATAATAAAAAAAACCTTCAACGCTGAAGGTTTTTCACAGAGATAATAACAAGGAAAGTCGGTTTAGGATTTCATCACTTTCAAGGCCGTGGTTTTTCTGGTTGGATATTGGATTTACTTAATGCTTTGAAGATGTTATTTTATAAAAAATAATTTTGTAATACAATTATGTAAAACTTTATAGTAGCTATACTGCAATTATTTAATGTAGTTGATATTTACGTCTTGCTTTGCTTATGTGTTTCTTAGTATCATCGAGCTCTTTATAAGTAAGTTTGAGGTATTTAGTACTTAGGTTTTTAAACAATTTTGGCAGTTACTTGGACTTATCGGAGATTTTTGACGACCAGGGAGCTGCGTAAAATGGAAATAGAGTTGGCTAGAAATACAAGTTATAATAATGCAAGTGAATTACAAATTAAGGAGACTAGAATTTAAATATCAAAGATTATCGCCAACAGTTGATTGATTTTAACCTCAAATTATTTATAAATGCTTCTTAATTTTCGAAAGAAATTTTATGGTTCCAGATTATTCAAATCTATTTCAGTTCTCTCTTTATCCCAATCTCCACCGTTTACCTGCAGTTTGTAATTTTCAATTGTCGGCACATTAAAAATAATATAGCCATGTTTCTCTTTTTGGTTTTCTATAATTGCGTCGTGTAAGCTCTCTTCAAAATTTTTCATCGTTTCATTCATCTGTGTTGAAAAGGGAAATGTTTGCCCATTATCATTTATAAGCCTGAAAAAAGAAGTGTCAAATTTGATAGCAGTTATGCTGTTATTACGAACAGTTAAATCAACCTGTAAAAAATATCCATGGGAAGTATCGAGTTTAGTGGCATCAGTGTTTACGTTCGAGAGAAAACTTCGTTTAATAATTTTATAGTCAATTGCTCCGACAGAAACGGACTTTATTTTTTGCTGGCTATTGTTACAACTAAATAGTGCTACAACAAATAATGCAAAGAAGTATTTCATTAAATTTTGTCTCATAAAATATAACGAGTTATAATTTAGGTTGGTTATTGAAATTCAATGCACTGAAAGCTGGTGAAATAAATTACACCAAACTCCGCATCATCTAAATCACAATGCAAAGCATTTCCGTTACGGGTTTCTTTGAATATTTCCCCAGCTTTTATAAAAATGTGCATTACCCTGCGAACTTAGTGTATAGTAAAATCTGTATCGCCCAGCGGGCAAACCAGGATTAAATGCTATGCTGATTTGCTGATTAAAAACAGAAAGCCTTTGCGCTGTTTTAAATAATGGCGTAAGGGAACTATCTACCACAACAGCCTTAAAAATAAAAGGACCGGGGTAACCAATATTAAACCGAAGCGAAAGCGAAAAAGCAGCAGTAAATGGATTTGGATAGGTGGCAACATAACCTGGCGGCGTTTCTACAACAGTGGCCGGTGTAATAGTGCCGCTTAAATTGGCGGTATCGAGGCTGTTAAATAATTCAAATTCTTTCCCATTAAACGTTTTAGAAATCCATTGAAAATCGTTTAGAGCTACAGTGGCATAGCCACCGGCATCAATAGTCCACTGGCTGGAAACATCAATTTTTGTTGGCTGTGTTTCGCCATCTTTTTTACTGCAGGAGCTCATGATAATTATAAAAAAAAGTAAATTGTATATTAATCTAGTTTTCATTAAATCTTAAATTTTATATGTTTAACGAAAGTGTTTTAGCCGTTAATGAATATAAGCAATGTGTGAAAGTAGTATAAAATAAATTTTATCACCGGCTGTATTCTATTTTTTTCAGAAATAAGCTATATATGATCGTTTCCGCAAGTTTGCTGAAAAAACCAAAGTACCGATGTTTGTTTCTATAGGCGATGATAGTAGAACGGTTTTCAAGAATAGTGTAGAAATTAATGCACGTTTACTTTAACTTTCTTCCTCTGTGCATTTGTAAACATATATTATATTTCTTGGCATGATTTTTAAACTCCAATCTTGAATAGCCAATTGGTTTGCTATAATTAAAAAACAGAATCACTAATACATATATCAATTTACATAAATCAAAATTTTAACCAAAAAAACAACAAAATGAGAAAAACACAGATTTATAAGCAGTTTTACGCTCTTTGTATGGGCATGTTATTATCAATTATGGCGTTTTGCCAGGACGAAAAAAAAGTAGACTTAAATATTAACGTAAATAAAGGCGACCCTCAGTGGTACATGCAGCCATGGGTTTGGGTTGTTGGAGGAGCCGTATTTATTTTATTGCTTGTTGCCCTATTAAAAAGCGGTGGTAAAAAAGACTAAAATCTAAAATGACTAAAACGCCGATGGTTAAAACCTCGGCGTTTTTTTAATGAGTGTAAATGCAGCTATAACACTGATGAATATTGAAGATAATAATCTTTCGTCTAAATAATATTACCGTACTATTCTAACTTTAGCTACTTAATTTCGCTTCCAAATCCAAATCAAATTTAGTAGCAGTTTCTTTTGCCAACTCATATCCTGCATCAGCATGGCGTATAACTCCCATGCCAGGATCGTTACGCAGTACACGGGCAATACGTGCTTCTGCATCATCTGTACCATCGGCAACTATTACCATACCAGCATGTATGCTATAGCCCATGCCTACCCCGCCGCCATGGTGAGGGCTTACCCAACTTGCGCCGCCGGCTGTATTTACTAGTGCATTCAATATTGGCCAATCGGCAACGGCATCGCTGCCATCAAGCATGGCTTCGGTTTCTCTGTTGGGACTTGCTACAGAGCCAGTGTCTAAATGATCACGTCCAATTACAATGGGTGCTTTTACTTTGCCGGTGCGTACAAGTTCGTTAAATGCAAGTCCTGCTTTTTCTCTGTCGCCCTGCCCTATCCAGCATATACGTGCAGGCAAACCTTGAAACGCAATTTTTTCCTGCGCCATTTTTATCCAGCGTATCATACCGGCATTTTCAGGAAAAAGTTCCATCATTAATTTATCGGTTACGGCAATATCTTCCGAATCGCCACTTAAGGCAGCCCAACGAAAAGGGCCTTTGCCTTCGCAAAATAATGGGCGGATGTATGCGGGAACGAAGCCGGGGAATGCAAAGCATCGTCCAGGCTTGTAAATAGTATCCTGTTTATTGTTGGTCGTTGTTCGCTGTTCGTACTCCTCTGCTCTAGCCCTTATATTGTTTCCATAATCGAAAGTGATGGCACCTTTATCCATTAGCTGCAACATAAGCTGCACATGCAGGTACATACTTTCGTAACTGCGTTGAATATAATCTTCCGGATTTTTTTCACGGAGTATATTTGCTTCTTCGTTATTTAAAGTGTGCGGTACATAACCTATCAATGGGTCGTGGGCACTGGTTTGGTCGGTGAGCGTATCGGGTATTATGTTTCTTTCAATTAACCGTTGCAACAGATTAATGGCATTACAAAGTACACCGATGCTGATGGCTTTACCTTCGGTCTTGTATTTTAATGCAGCATCAATGGCTTCATCAATGTTTGTATATTTTTCATCGAGGTAGCGTGTTTCAATACGTTTGTCAATTCGCCACTCTTCCACTTCTGCTATCAGGGCTACGCCTTCGTTCATAGTTATTGCCAAAGGTTGAGCACCGCCCATGCCACCAAGGCCAGCTGTTACATTTACTGTTCCTTTCAAAGTTCCGCCAAAATCTTTATTGGCCGCCGCTAAATAAGTTTCGTATGTGCCTTGTACAATACCCTGGCTGCCGATGTATATCCAACTGCCAGCAGTCATCTGTCCGTACATCATCAGTCCTTTTTTCTCCAGCTCGTCAAAGTGTTTCCAGTTGGCCCAATTGGGTACAAGTTGACTGTTGCTGATGAGCACACGAGGTGCATCCTTATGTGTTTTTAAAATGCCTACAGGCTTGCCGCTTTGTATGAGCAAGCTTTCATCGTTCTCCAATATTTTTAAACCCTTGATGATGTTATCGAGTGCTTCAAAATTGCGTGCTGCTTTGCCGCGGCCACCATACACAATTAAATCATCGGGGCGTTCTGCCACTTCGGGATCAAGATTGTTTAAGAGCATACGCAAGGCTGCTTCCTGCACCCAACCTTTACAGTTAAGCGTTGTGCCGGTAGGTGTTTTGTATTTTATGGGATCGTATGGCATGAGTTATAAGTTGTAAGTGATAAGTATTAAGTAGTAAGATGAAAGTCAAAAGTTAACTTTCGGATTTGTCCGTTGTATTATGTTGTTCGTCATCTTCATTTTTACGCCATTGTTTCAGCGCCTTAGAAAAATCATCAAGGCTTATTGATTCTGCGTTGCCTGCCTGCTTTAATGCGTCGTCTAATTGCTTTCCCTGTTCCTGGCTAAGCGATTCTTCCTTTTCATCCTTTAATTCGTCTTTTGGTTGCATAATAAGAGTTTATTTTTTTGCCGATAAGTCGGGAATTTAAAAACGTCGTCCCGTATTCCCTGCTAAATTTCTTTTTTAATAAATTCCACCGCCTTCACCATATCATCATGCAAAATTCTATCGGCTTCATTAAAACTTATTTCCTTGCGAAAGGCAGTTACAATTTCTTCCAGTAGCGGCGATGTTTTTAAAGGTCTTCTAAATTCAAGAGCCTGAACTGCTGTTAGTAATTCAATGGCCAGTACTTTTTCAACATTATCCACTACCCTTTTGCATTTGGTGGCAGCATTAGCGCCCATACTTACATGGTCTTCCTGGTTGTTGCTGCTTGGTATGGTATCTACCGATGATGGCGTACATAATTGTTTATTTTCGCTCACAATACCTGCCGCTGTGTATTGCGGTATCATAAGCCCGGAGTTTAAACCAGGATTGGAAACGAGGAATGTAGGCAGGTTTCTTTGTCCGCCGATGAGTTGATAAGTTCTTCTTTCAGAAATACTACCAAGCTCTGCCATGGCGATGCTTAAAAAATCTAAAGTGATGGCGAGTGGTTGCCCATGAAAATTACCGCCACTCACAATTAAATTATCATCAGGAAAAATATTTGGATTATCTGTTACTGAATTAATTTCTTTTATAAAAACGCTAAGAATATAATCGAAACTATCTTTAGTAGCACCATGTACTTGCGGTATGCAGCGGAAAGAATAAGGATCCTGCACCTGCGATTTTTTCTGCGTTGCAATTTCGCTGCCGGTTAATAATTGCCGCATGGTTTCTGCGGTGCTTACCTGCCCGTTATGGGAACGCACTGCGTGGATGTTGGGATGCAGTGGTTCGGTAGTGCAATCAAAAGCATCGTAACTGATGGCGGCAATAATGTTTGCCCATTTGATTAATCTATCGCAATGCACCAGCGTATGCATACCATAAGCACTCATAAACTGTGTGCCATTAATCAGTGCCAGTCCTTCTTTGCTCTTTAGTTGCAGCGGTTGCCAATCGAATTTTTTAAGTGCATCCGCAGCAGGCATTTTTACACCGCCGTGGTACACTTCGCCCAAACCTATAAGTGGTAAACTCAAATGACTTAGTGGTGATAAATCGCCGGAGGCACCAAGCGAACCTTGTGTATAAACCACCGGAATTACATCGTTGTTATACATGTCCATCAGCCTTTCTACAGTATCTGTATGCACACCGGAGTGTCCATAACTTAATGATTTAATTTTAAAGGCAATCATCAACTTTACAATATCCTTTGGCACTTCTTCACCCATGCCGCAGGCATGAGATTGAATTAAATTGCTTTGTAATTGTTGCAGTTGATCTTTATCTATTTGTACATTTTGCAAAAAGCCAAAGCCTGTATTTATGCCGTAAAAAAGCCCATCAGAATTATTGATTTTATCATCTAAATATTTGCGGCATTTTGTAATGCGGTCGTGTGCATCAAAAGTGATGGATACTAATTGTTCGTGTGCCAATAAGTTCTTTATCTGCTGAAAATCAGTTGGATTTTTATCTAATGGTAAATAGTTATAACTCATCTATACGTTCAATTAATTTGGGCAATCGTTTAAAAAATTTATCTTGGGCAAAAGTAATACAAAAACCGCTTTTAATATATGGGATTATTAGCACTTGCCTTAGCGCCCGGTATTGCAATCTGTATTTTTATTTATGTAAAAGATAAGTATAACAGAGAGCCCCTCGGGCTGCTGATTTTAAGTTTTGTTATGGGAATGCTGGCTATTATTCCTGCCATAATTATTCAGCTTACTTTAACCAAGCCCATTGAAAAGATGATGGGTGAAGGCATACCCTATACGCTTGTATTCGCTTTTTTAATAGTTGCACTTAGTGAAGAAGGGAGCAAATTTCTAGCTGTTAGATATATCCCATACAAACGCAAAGCTTTTGACGACCCATTTGATGGAATTGTTTATGCAGTGGTTGTGAGTATGGGATTTGCCACGTTGGAAAATATTGGTTATGTAACCCAACATGGCGTTGGAACGGGGATATTAAGAATGTTTTTATCAGTGCCCGCACATGCCACGTTTGGGGTGTTAATGGGTTACCATATGGGACTTGCAAAATTTGACCCGGCAAACAGAAAAAAATATATGACACTGGCGATTTTCTGGCCAGTTTTTTTTCATGGTACTTTCGATTTCTTTTTATTTGTTGGCAACACCTGGCTGCATTTTGGCGGCGCTATTGTGTCTTTTATTGTAGCCGTAAAATTATCTTTAAAATTAATTAAACGTAAACAGGATTTATCGCAGGAGCACTTTGTAAATATTGATACCATTAGCAAAGGCGGCCACGATGTACTTTAAATTTTATACTGATGAAAAAAACTATACTTGTTATTGGCGTTTGTTTAGGTTTCTTTTTTACTGATGCCCAAACGGTTAAAATGCTTACATCCGGCAGCAAAGCATCGCTGCGTGGATTAAGTGTTGTAAGTGATAAGGTGGTTTGGGTAAGTGGTAGCGGCGGTTCGGTTGGCTGCTCTATTGATGGAGGCGAAACCTGGACATGGAAAACAGTGAAAGGTTTTGAAAAAGCCGATTTCAGAGATATTGAAGCCTTTGATAAAAATACCGCCATAATTATGGGCATTGCATCGCCTGCCTATATTTTAAAAACTACCGATGGAGGCGAAAACTGGAAAGTAGTTTATGAAAATAAAGATACCAGCATGTTTATGGAC
>JBBQPX010000126.1:0-7926 GCA_038216775.1 Chitinophagales bacterium | reverse complement strand
GGTAATAGGTTCTACTAATTTACAAACAGCCAGGCCATTTAGTTTTTCAAAAATATGGATGCAGGATTCTACGTATCAATATCTTAAAGATGACAAAGGACTGGTTGTGCCTGTTGAATTTGCCAGTGCGCATTATCCGCTTTCAAAAGCAGTGATGGCTTCCTCATGCGTGCCCATGGCTTTTACGCCGATAAGAATTGAGAAAAAGTATTTTGTAAATCCACACAGAGATTTCAGCCGCGTAAATCCGCAACTGGTAGATGGTGGCGTTTTTGACAACCAGGGCATTCATAAACTGATGAGTGGCCAATATAATTGCCAATCAATAATTACAAGTGATGCAGGTGCCAGTTTTAGTTATAAAGGCAACTATAATAATTTTGTAAGCCTCCTCGTAAGGTCAATGGATTTGTTTATGGCAAGAATTAAGAATGTACAAATGGTGCAGGATATTTACGATAATACAGCTATGGCCAACAAAGAAATTGCATACCTCTCTTTAAGTTGGAGTGTAGAAAACTGCATACCCGGTTTTATTAATAATCTTGCTGCAAACCACGTAACAAAGCAAGTCATAGCTGCCTTAAAACTACCGCCAGAATGGGTTATAGATCCAAAAGCGCATAGGGAACAAATTCAGGTATATCTGGAAACATTTATAAAATACAATGCCATTGTTAAGCCTACATCAGAAGAAGAAGAAATAGCAAGAACGGTATCAACCAACCTTACAGCGTTAAGTAAAAAGCAGGTTGACTGTTTGGTAAAAGTGGCAGAAGCTATTACAGAAGTACAAGTGAAATTATATTGTCCATCATTAATAAAATCAGCATGATAAAGAAACCGCCTTTTAGAAAGCTAAGGGGATACGCATTTGATCCTAGCCTTTCGTTGAGAATGGATACGGCCAATATTAATGATATTGTTTACAGGATACCCTGGGAGGAACTCACGCCTGGCCCTTCTGGCGAGTATGTAGAGGTGATTGATTACGATCCCACGGTAAATAAATTCTACCTGCCGGTAAATCTTGATGAGCCATTTGCATTGGTGCAGGATGGCCTTGATCCTAGTGAAGGTGATCCGCGATTTCATCAGCAAATGGTTTACGCTGCATCCATGCTCACTATAAAGAATTTTGAAAAAGCATTGGGGCGCAAAATTTTGTGGGCATGCCAACGCGTACTGGATGAACGTTATGAATTGTATGTTCCCAAAATTCGTATTTATCCGCACGCCATGCGTGAGCCAAATGCCTATTACAGTCCTGTAAAAAAAGCACTTTTGTTTGGCTATTTTTCGGCTGCGCCTGTTGATGAAACGTTGAGTATGCCCGACTCGTTAGTGTTTACCTGCCTTAGCCACGATATTATTGCGCATGAAACAACGCATGCAATACTTGATGGTATACACAGCAATTATAATGAAGCAACAAATGTTGATATGCTGGCTTTTCACGAAGCCTTTTCTGATATAATAGCCCTGTTTCAGCACTTTACATTTCCGCAGGTGTTGGAACACCAGATTGCAAAAACCCGAGGAGATTTAACTACGCAAAATTTGTTGGGGCAACTTGCACAACAATTTGGAACGGCCATTGGTAATTATGGAAGTTTAAGAGATGCCATTGGAAAAGCAGATCCTGAAACCGGAGTATGGAAACTTAACCAACCAAGCGCTTCGGATTACAAGCGTGTAACAGAACCGCATGCACGAGGATCAATTTTAGTAGCAGCAGTTTTTGAAGCTTTTACGAGTATTTATAAAAGCCGTATTGGCGATTTAATGCGAATTGCATCTGGTGGTACGGGCATATTACAACAAGGCGCACTGCCTCCCGATTTGGTAAAGCGGCTGGCAAGCGAAGCGGCCAAAGCGGCAGGCCATGTTTTAAATATGTGTATAAGGGCACTTGATTATTGCCCGCCGGTTGACCTGAATTTTGGAGATTATTTGCGGGCAATTATTACTGCAGATGTTGATCTCATTTCCGACGATAACAGGGATTACCGGTTAGCTTTTATTGATGCTTTCAGGCGCCGTGGTATTTATCCCGAAGGAATTAAAACACTTAGTATTGACAGTCTTAAATTTCCGCTTTTAAACATTGGTTACCTGGCAGATAAGGAAGGCAATATCAGCCAGTCGAATAGCAGTGTTACCGTAAAACAGAATGATCCCGAAGAATATATTATTGGAAAAGATACCCGACAGTTGCTGGCTATTATTAATGGATTTTTAAGAGACTATGGCGATGCTATAAAATATGTAAGTGACCGGGAGGAAATTTTTAATATAACGAGAGATTATATAGGTGGTAAAAAAGAGACAGATACCTCAGCAGAAATTCTTGGGCTCCACCAAAGAATTAAAATGAAATTTTTAAATTCTCCTGATTTTGATAAAGTAACGGGACTTGTATTTACTAAGGATGCGGATGACCTTGGAATCAGAAAATCTAAAAGATACGGAGGTCCCGCATTTCAGATCATTAACCTTCGCCTGGTATCGAGAGTGGGGCCAGAAGGTAATCAGATTAATGAAGTTATATTTTCTATTGTTCAAAAAAGCGGTGTAGTATATAAAGATGGAAAGTTTGATAGTTTTTATACACCGGAGCCATCTTTTGATATAAAAGAACCTGACAAAGAACTGAATCCGCCACCACCAGGAGGATTCGAATTTAAAGGTGGGTGTACACTGATTTTTGACCTTGATACGCAAAAATTGAAGTATGCTATATCTAAACCACTTATTGATTTGGATAAACTGGAAGTAAGTGACAAAAAAGACAAACTGGATATCAATATGAAGCGGGTGGATGCACAATACAAAATTCAGCATGGAACTGACGACATGCACTTTAACGAGTTTGCATTATATTTTGGCGATGGTGCCAATAAAATCGCAGAACCTTTTGCATTTCTTCATCAACATTAATTAAACTTTTATGGCTGTTACAAAAAATATAAAACCGGTAAAAAAAGCTGTTGTGAAAAAAGCTGTTGTGAAAAAAGCTGTAGTAAAGAAAGCTGTAGTAAAGAAAGCTGTTGCAAAGAAAGCAGTTGCGAAGAAAGCAGTTGCGAAGAAGGCTGTGGTAAAGAAAGCAGTTGCGAAAAATGCTGTGGTGAAAAAGGCTGTTGCAAAAAAAGCAGTTCCTAAAAAAGCTGCTGTTAAAAAGATTGCAGTAAAAAAAGCAGCTGTGCCGGTAAAATCTCCCAAGCCGGTTATAACAAAAAAAGTAACTAAACCCGCAGCAAACGCAGATGCTATTAACAATGTAAAAGTCCGTATGTATTGCCTCGGCACTGGAGATTGTTTTATTTTAAAATTCTGTAATGGCGAAACGGTAGTGTTTACTATGATGATAGATTGCGGCAGTTGTCAAGGTGGCCCTGCGGAATTTGAGCCCTATATAACGCACCTGGCGGATTATGTTAACAGTAGTATAGACTTATTGGTTGTAACGCACGAGCATAACGACCATGTAAATGGATTTTCAAAATGTGAAAATATTTTTAAAGATTTTAAAATAGGAGAGGCTTGGTTTGCATGGACAGAAAACCCCGAAGACCCAACAGGTGCAGCAGGCGAGTTACTAAAGAAAAGATCTCAAATGAAGTTGGCATTAAACAATGCTATAAACGCAATGAGTGCTAATAGTGTAGCTCTACAAGAAAGCGGCAGCGATGATTTTTATGCAAAATCTTCCCTGAAAAATAACCAGGCATTTTTAAAAGGCATGCAAACACTAGCCGATATTAACCTGCCCGTAGCAGACGGTGAGGAAGAGGCAGGCAACGCAGGGAACTCGCTACCCGGTATGGCAAAAATTAAAAAGATACTACAGGACAAAAAAACAGTAGTGCAATACTTAAGCCCTGGTCAAACTGTTACCGCAGCAAAAGCTAATGGCGTAAAATTTCACGTACTTGGCCCGCCAATGGATAGAGATCATATGTTTAAAGACGGAAAAGAAGGTACAGATGTTTACAAGAAAAAGTTATCGCTTAACGAGAGTTCACTTGCCGCTGCTGCTTTTTTAAATATGAATAAAGAAACCATAACCGATTTGCCGTTTGGTTTACAATTTACTATTAAGGATAAAGATGAAACAGATTCTAATGCGATTAATGTTCAGGAAAAATATAAAAAGGACGATGCAGCGTGGAGAAAAATTGATAACGACTGGCTTAACAGCGCAGGGTCACTTGCACTAAGGCTTAACAGCCATATCAACAATACGAGTCTTGCATTGGCCATAGAATTTTATGGAAAAAAAGTATTGCTTTTTCCCGGCGATGCTGAATATGGCAGTTGGGAAAGCTGGCATGAAATAGAAAAATGGAAATCCAAAGAACCTAATGGAAAACATTTTGCGGAAGATCTGCTGAACAGAACCGTATTTTATAAAGTAGGTCATCACCTAAGTTATAATGGTACAGCGCTGCAAAAAGGAATTATGATGATGGAAAGCGAAGAGTTTGCAGCGATGGCCACACTTGATCGTAAAAGAATTTCTTTGGGCTGGAAAAGTACCATGCCCAATACATTGCTGCTGCAAGAAATAATTAAAAGATCTAAAGGCAAATTCTTTATAATGAACGAAGCTGAAATTGATGGTGGGCCATCTAAAACATTAAATCCGCTTAGTTTAAAAAACAAAGCATACACAACTGAAGCAAAGCCAGATGGTAGTGGCCCTTACTATATACAATACACTTGTGCGGTAGATTGATGCGTGGCATAACTGTTGGCTTTCTTCCGCTTTTATGCTTATCAAAAGAAGGGTTGCTAATCAACTGAAAGTTTAAATAATGTAAAGCTCTAATTTTTTTCGAGCTTTACATTTCACATTTCCGTAAACCCTATGCCATAAGTTTTCATCTTTTAGTATATGCGTAAGTTATACCATTGTGATTTATAAAATATGCCAATATTTAATAAATCTTACAGTGGTAAATGCCGATGGTATCAAAATAATAGTTCAATTAGGCGCAGCCGACATTGTACTATATATTTTGTCCAATCGGTATTATTCCCGCTGCGTATGTTGATAAATTCAATAAGTTAACAGCCTAACTCAATTCTTTATTTTAAATTGCTCTAAATATAATTTGGAAGATTATGGATATTAGAAATGATCAGCTTAATAATTTTTTACCTGATACTGCTGCCTTTAACCAGATAATAGCAGGAAAACCTGTATCGCTTTATATCATAAAAAATAAAAAGGGTATGGTGGCAGCCGTAACTAATTTTGGAGCTTCTTTAGTTAGTTTATTTGTTACTGATATAGATGGTAAACCAACAGATGTTGTTGTTGGGTTTGATAATGTACATGAGTTAACTTCAAAAAATAACGCTGCATATTTTGGCGCCACAGTTGGCAGGTATGCCAATAGAATAGCCAATGCAAAATTTAGTATTGATGGCGTGGAGTATAAGCTGGCTGCGAATAACGGAGCTAACTCGCTGCATGGTGGCTTGTTTGGCTTTCACTGCGCAGTGTGGGATGCGAAGCAGTTAATGGAGAATGCTGTGGAATTTAACTATACTTCAGAAGACGGTGAGGAGGGATTTCCCGGAGTGTTAAAAGTTACAGTAACTTATACCATTACTGATGAACAGGAAATTAAAATTGATTTTGAAGCAACAACTGATAGAAAAACAATTTGCAACCTTACTAACCATACCTATTTTAATTTAAACGGTGTTGGTAGCGGTTCTGTAACCAATCATATGCTGGTGATACATGCAGACGCATTTACGCCGGTTGATGAAAATTTAATTCCTACAGGGGAATTTGCAAAAGTTGAAAGCACTCCGTTCGATTTTAGAATAGCAAAATCTATTGGCTCGGCAATTAATGATACGCATAATATTCAGATAAAAAGGGGAGGTGGATATGACCATAATTTTGTGTTGAACAAAATTAATGAAAATGAGATGGTAAAGGCCGCAATTGTACAAGGAGACAAGAGTGGTATAACAATGGAAGTACACAGCACAGAGCCCGGTATGCAATTTTACACTGCTAATTTTGAGCCGGAAATAAAGTTGAAAGGTCTGGTAAGTAAAGGCAGAGCTGCATTTTGCCTAGAGACGCAGCATTTTCCTGATTCGCCAAACCAACCTGATTTCCCATCTGCATTACTTGAGCCTGAAGATGTTTATAAAACAACGACTGTTTATAAGTTTGGATTAAAAAGTATTTTTTAGGCGAGTTTTCCTTAAAGAAATTCGATGTAACTTCTTCCTTTATTTTGAAGCTAAAAGAAAGCTTTCTGAAATAGCTTTAGATAAAAAAAAATAAGTTGCCAACAGTATAGTACAACTAAACAGCTGGCAACTTGTTGCAAAAGTAGCAAACCATTATTCTCTAAACAAAACTCCAATACTTGTCCTCTGCATGAAAATTCGTTTCAGGCCAATGAGCCATATCAAAGCCTGGGGCTTTTTCAAGCATTTCACGGCTTTCGCTTAAGATGAACATTTTTTTGGACGGATCTACTTTTAACTTTCCGAAAGGAATGGCAAAATACTTTTCGCCGATGGTTAAAAATCCCCCGAATTTTATGACATAATATTCTATTTTTCCGGTGCTTATGTCAAGCATAACATCCTCTATAGCGCCCATATCTTCGTCATGGTGATTGCGAATTTTATCGCCAATAACCGAAGTGGCAGTAAGGTATTTAAGGGGGGAATTAGGATGCCTTCCTTCATTATTTACGCCTGTTAAGTTTTCTTTTTCTACCGTATCCATAATAATTGATTTTTATAATGATTAAATAATTTTAAATAAAAAATTCCCGTTGGGTAATTTTATGCTCACTAATTTGTGTAAGGGCTGGAGTTGAAATATAACAAGACATTAAACCTCAAAAATTTAAGATGCGAGTTGTATTTAAAGGTTTTAAAAGTATAAATAAACTCCAACTATCATTAATAACACAAGCTTTGTGCCATAAGTCCTTATTGAAAATAAACAGGCGATAATGTAATGTTAACTGCGACTGACAAACTCTGGTTTATTTACTTTTCATTCAGCAAATGATTAATAGTTTATTTCAGAAAGTCATATGCTCGCTTTAACATCAAAGTCAATAATACTAAGGGAGATTGGTTTACCAATGTTAATCTTAATCTTTCGGAATTAGAGATGCTTACAGCTACAGAAAAGAGAAAATAAGGAAGTGTTTTTAGTCTATGTTTTAGCTACTTTGTTTGAACAGATAAAGAAGCGGGCTTCACTCCTCTAAATTAAAACAGGCAAGTTGTCATTGGTGAATTTACAGATTCATTTTTTTTCTGATAGAATCGGGGATAGCTTTTTTGTTTACGATAATAGCAACTGTCCTTATTTTAAAATAATCTTCCCGCATATATAAATATCCATTGAGTGGGTTCGAATTATTGCCCCAGGAGTTTTTTACGTAATACCACTTTTTGCCAAATCGGTCTCTAGTAAAACCTGTAATATGCATCATGTGGTCTAGTAAAGTACTTTCGTTTTCGTAGGCCAATTGCCTGTATTGCTGGTAATTATTTATTGTGTCAGGCAAATAGGCAAGGCCTTCATTGTAATCGAAGTTTGCATCGTCAGCATCTCCATCCCAACCAACTGAATAGCCGTTTTTTAATGCACTATCAGTAATGGCCGAAAAGTCTGCCATGGTTACGTTATAATAAGCATCTCCTGTCCAGTTATATTTGTCTTCTAAAATAAATGTTTTATAAAATGGGTGATGTGTGTATGAAGTTATTTCAACGTAATCGTCAGGGTTAATCTCCAACACATCTTTCAAAAATGTTTTAGCAGTTTGTTTTTTGCCTTTGTATATAAATTGAGTTGGTACTTTCCCCAAATAGCAATCCAGTACACTATCAACATAATTATTTTGCTTTTCGTTTAACTTCACT
>JBBQPX010000125.1:0-7934 GCA_038216775.1 Chitinophagales bacterium | reverse complement strand
GTACAAACCACACCACCCTTACAACCATTTTTCCTGATAGCAAAACTCAATTCAGGCGTAGGACGCAGCGCTTCAAACAAAAAAACTTTTATACCATTGGCAGCAAAAACGTTTGCTGTTATCTCCGCAAAAAAGCGGCTGTTATTTCTACAATCGTGTGCAATAGCCACACTTAAATCACCCTCAAAACATTGTTTTAAATAATTAGCATATCCTTGCGTAGCCATGCCCACCGTGTATTTGTTCATGCGGTTGGTTCCAACGCCCATTAATCCACGTAAGCCGCCTGTGCCAAATTCCAGGTCTTTATAAAATGCATCCTCCAATGCTGCTGCGTCAGTTTTTTGCAGCTCGGTTATTTCGGTTTTAGTAGCTTCATCGTAATTACCGCTAAGCCATTTATCAATTTTATGCTGTGTAGCTGCTTCCATACTTTATTGTTTATATTTTTAAAAATAATTTATTTCAATCTTTATAAAAACAAAATAGTTAGTTTTGTTATATGCAAAAGGCAGTTTACAAACAATTGTTTTTAGTTTTACAAAATACAACTTTATGTATTCTGATAATGTTGTTTTTTTCATTGGCTGCATTTTCGCAAAGTGATTCGCCAAATAAGGATACAAATTCAACTAAACTCAATCCCCTTTTTATTGCTGCTTTAAAAAAGCCCATAAAGGCAAACCCTATTCTTGTCGAGCGAATTAAACCCACAAAACACGAATTAATGTATTGGCCAAATTTTCCGTTAACTGCGGCGCAAATTGAGGCTAGAGATAGGCTGCGCAGCCGTTCGCTTGGCAAACAAATTTCTGAAGATATCATTAAGAACTATGTTAACAAGCTAATTTATGGCAAAAAAATACCGTCTGCCGTAATCCCAAAGTTTTAAAACTTCGCTATTATCTTTTGCGTAAATATTTACCGTTAACACATCAAGGGCGCTCTAATCCGTATTTTTGTTCTTTATGAACCAAACTTCTGTACATAAACTTATTTCATCAATATTGCACCCTTTTGCCATTAAAACATTTTTGGGCTTTTTCTTAAGCGGAATTTTTTCTTATGGAGCATTTGCGCAGGAATCATTTTCAGATGCGGTTACACCAATTTACCAACCGGTAAACCCCGCTGTTACCATCTCGATTTCCGATACAGAAATAGTTAAAATCAACATTATTCCTCCATCTCCACTAACAAAGCAACAAATTAACAGGCGTGTAAAAATTATTGCAGCTACTAATATTGCTGGTTATGGCGGTGCAATGGTCGGACTTTATTCAGCTTGGTATAAAAATTATCCGCAAAGTAAATTTCATACATTTAATGATATACCAGAATGGCAGCAGATTGATAAAGTTGGTCATGCTTTTAGTGCTTACGCCGAAAGTATGGCGAGTATGGAACTCTGGCGCTGGACGGGTATCAGCCGGAAAAAACAAATATGGCTTGGTGGTATGAGCGGAGCGTTTTATCAAACAGTAATTGAAGTACTGGATGGCTTTAGTGCTGAATGGGGCTGGAGCTGGGGCGATGTTGGCGCAAATTTTTTAGGTAGCGGCATGTTGGTAGCACAGGAGCTTGCATGGGATGAACAGCGTATTCAGTTTAAATTTTCGTTTCACCGAAAAAATTACGACGACCCAGCACTTAACCAAAGGAGCGATAAAATATTTGGCAAAAGTACTGCCGAGCGTTTTTTAAAAGACTATAATGGTCAAACCTATTGGCTAAGCACAAATGTGCATTCATTTTTCCCGGAAAGTAAATGGCCAAAATGGCTAAACATTGCTGTGGGTTCAGGTGCCGAGGGTATGTTTGGCGCAATAGATAATGTTGGTCAAGATGATAATGGCATGGTGAATTTTAACCGGCCTGATATAAAGCGTTACCGGCAATGGTATCTGGCGCCGGATGTTGACCTCACTAAAATAAAGACAAATAAAAAAGGTTTGAAATTTGCTTTTAGGATGCTGAATTTTATTAAAATTCCGATGCCAACTTTGGAGTATGGGAATGGAAGTTTTAAGGTAAGGGCCTTGGGATTTTAAGATTGATTTGATTTGCGCTCTGCGGGCGACAAATCTTTGGAACACAGCCTGTCGCGATTTTTCGGGAGATTGAACGGATTTGACGGATTTTTACAATAATGAATTCTCTTTAAATTTTCAGAGTCGGCTCCGTCTCCTTTTGGAGAGGGCTGGGGTGAGGTTTAAACTTTAATCCATCCACGCTCCCAAAACCTCGCCGTTTTCTACTTCAACAGCTATATGTTCATCGGTAGTTGTGGATACCGAAAGGCCCACATAATCAACATCAACTGGGAATGTTTTATGTGTTCTTTCAACAAGTGCAAGCGTTTGTATTTTTTTGGGGAGATACTCCAGCAAAGGTTTTAAGGCGTACAACATGGTTCGTCCGCTGTTGGCCACATCATCAATAAGCAAAATAGTTTTATTAGTAAAATCCATTTCAGTATTCAGGCTTACTGCTCCCGGCTTTTTTTTATCGATAGTTAATTCAAACACCACAACCTCACCGGAAAATACATCTTTTAAATATTGCTCCATTTTTTTTGCAATAACGCAACCGTTTTGCTTAATGCCAATCAAAATCAGCTGCTCAGCATTATAGTTTTTTTCAACAACCTGCAGCGCCATACGGCGAAGCTTTTTATCAGCCACGTCGGCTGTTAGTATATTTTGTTTATTCTCCATGGTAGCACGAATTTAATCCATTAATCAATAATTCGTGTAATTAGTGTTATCCTTTAAATTCGTGTTATATTATTTACCTTAGCAGCAATAAATCCATTTATGCATATTATTCAACAGATACTTTTTGTAGCCTTTGCAGGTTTTGCCGTTTGGTTGTTTGCCAAAAACATCGGTATTATACGCCGCAATATTTTTTTGGGCAAGGATGAAGACTTAAACAACAATGCGCCGCTTCGTTGGAAAAATCTTCTTCTGCTGGCATTTGGGCAAAAGAAAATGTTTCGCAATCCGCTGGTGGCAGTAATGCATTTTATCATTTATGCTGGCTTCATCATCATTAATTTAGAAGTGCTGGAAATTGTGCTTGACGGAGTCCTCGGGACACACCGCCTTTTTCTACCATACATTGGCAGTTTATATACTTTCCTGATAAACTTTTTTGAAATATTGGCCTTTGGTGTTTTAGCTGTTTGCGTAATATTTTTATTGAGAAGAAATGTTATAAAAATAAAACGTTTCATCAGCAAAGATTTAGCCGGCTGGCCGCATAGTGATGCTAATTACATTTTAATTACAGAAATAGTTTTAATGACATTGTTTATTACTATGAACAGTGCCGACCGTGCATTACAATTGCAAGGCGCAGAACACTATCACCAAACAGGCGATTTTATTATCTCCGGTATGTTGGCTCCGCTGTTCAGTAATTTTTCAGCGTCAGCGTTAATAGGGCTGGAACGCACCTGCTGGTGGCTGCACATTCTAGGCATATTTGCATTTTTAAATTACCTGCCTTACAGCAAACACCTGCATATTTTACTGGCTTTCCCAAATGCCTATTACGCAAGACTTGATGCTGTTGGCAAAATCGATAATATGGAAAATGTGCAGAACGAAGTTAAATACATGATGCAGCCGGAGCTTGCACCCACAGGCGATGCTGCTCCAATGAAGTTTGGCGCAAAAGATGTATTTGACCTTAGCTGGAAGAGCTTATTAGACAGTTACAGTTGCACCGAATGTGGCCGCTGCTCTGCCGCTTGTCCTGCCACACAAACGGGCAAATTATTGAGTCCACGTAAAATAATGATGGATACCCGTGACCGCCTTGAAGCCGTTGGAAAAAATATAAGTGCCAACAAAGAATTTAAGGATGATGGCCGTAATCTTTTCTCACATATAACGGTTGAAGAATTGCGTGCCTGCACCACCTGTAATGCCTGCGTGCAAGAATGCCCGGTAAGCATAAGTCCGCTCGAAATTATTTTAGAAATGCGCCGCTCACTTATTATGGAAGACAGCAACGCTCCGCAGGAATGGAACGTGATGTTTGGCAATATTGAAAACAATTTTGCGCCGTGGAAATTTAGCCCAGATGACAGAGATAAGTGGACAGAGGAACTGGTCTGACCTCTCTTCTGACCATGTGGAATTAGCGTGAGATTATTTTTGGGGACCAGCAGATACCCTCGATTGGGCAGAGGTGGCGACAGTTTATCCCGACAGCGAAGCGTATTGTGACTCCATTCAACATTGTAGCTTTGGGGAACTTTTATTGACGTAGTTTAAAAAATCGAATCTTAAATTCGTTATAGCTTTTTTATATTTACGTTTCAAAACAATCATCCCACTCCATGAACAAATTAATATTCTCTTTGCTCCTCTTTCCTTTATTATCATCAGCCCAAAAACCAAATTTTACATTTGAGAATGATACCGTTTACACAACTTGTGGCTATAAAATATTTACCGGGCAAAAATTACAGTTTGCAGTTGGCCTGCAGCGATATAATTATTTCAGGTATGTAACCATAGTTAACGGTTATGTATCCGCAACTTTAGCAAACCATACAGTTACAGTAAAAGAAATTACAAAATTTAAAACATCAGTTTTTGGCAATGGCTATGTTGAATTAAAGGGCTATATACAATTGAAAGATGGCTCAACAGAAATTATTGTTTTAAACATAGCTTTTGATAGTGCTATAGAAAATTCACCGGATTTACCGAGTGAAATGATAGTGCCCGACGGATTCAGAAATACAAGACCTAGAAATATTAAGAAAGAACTTGTGTATGCAAAAAACCTGTACGAGGATAAAGTAATAAAGAAGCCAGAATATCTGGAGCTCAAGAAAAAATTAGAAACGCAACAAACGGATAAGGTGCAATAAAATAATTTTAGATAGGGATTAGTCGCTGTAGTTTTCATTATAAACACGCATTAAAAAGAGGAATAAAATTTAATATCCGTTTGGCATACAGGTTGCTTAAGTTATAATAACTATGTTGTACCGGCGATAGTACATTATTTTAATAATTAAATCATTTCTTCTTGGATTCACTTACGCATATTGCACTGGGAGCCTGTATGGGCGAAGCTTTTGCCGGCAAAACCGTTGGCAAAAAAGCAATGCTTTGGGGAGCATTGGCACAAAGTATTCCTGATATAGATTTTATTGCCGCTACCTGGTTAAACACAAGTGAGAATTTACTTGCTCACCGAGGATTTACGCATTCCATTTTGTTTGGACTGGCCGCCGCAGTGGTGATGACTTTTTTTGCAGAAAGATGGCATCGCCCACATAATATTTCCTTCAGGCGATGGCTGGCTTTTTTTACGTCAGTTATATTAACACACATTTTTTTAGATGCTTTTAATAATTATGGTGTTGCCTGGTTTGAACCCTTTAGCCATTACCGCATTAGTTTTAACGTAATCTATGTGGCAGATCCGTTTTTTTCTTTTGTGCCTGGCATAGCATTGCTGATGCTGATTATCTTGAGCAGATTCAGCAAAAAAAGAAAATTCTGGTGGCGTGCAGGGCTTGGCTTTTGCTTTGCGTATTTAAGTTACTGTGTAGTAAATAAAACAATTATTAACAGTGATGTTAAGCAACTGCTGCAAAAGCAGGATATAAAACACAATAACTATTTTACTACCCCTGCGCCTTTTCAAACTTGGCTTTGGTTTGTAACTGTTGCTGCTGATAGTGGTTATTATGTGGGCTACCGATCTGTTTTTGACAAAAGCGAAAATATTAAGCTGAAGTATTTTCCCCAAAATATTAATTTATTGAACGGAGCAGAAAATACCAAAGAAGTGCAGCAGTTAATACGTTTCTCTCAAGGATATTATACAGTGGAGCAAAGAAAAGATACACTGGTGTTTAATGATTTGAGGTTTGGACAGGTTGTTGGTTGGGAAAACCCCAATGAAGAATTTGCCTTTCACTTTTTTTTAAAACCCGATATTGATAATACCTTAGTTGTACAGCGGGGTCGTTTTGCAAAATGGAATGAGCATTCGTTCCACATTTTTTGGAACCGCATTAAAGGCGATGAAGCACCATAATTATAATGCCGGCGAAAAAAGCCTGGCAATTCTTTCAGCTAGTTTAAAATAAAAGGCACGGCTATTCCAGGTTTTTTCATCTATTTTCTTTGCATCTTTTATATCATTAAAAAATATCCCTCTTAGTTGTTCAGCAACTTTAAAGTCATACACAATAGCATTAACTTCAAAATTAAGTTCAAAGCTGCGATGGTCCATATTGGCAGTTCCAATTACAGAAAGTTTTCTATCAGTTACCATAGTTTTAGCATGCACAAATCCTTTTTCGTACAGGTAAATCTCCACACCTGCTTTTAGCAGCGCACTGTAATTGGCTTTTGAAGCCGAATTTACCAACTTAGAATCACTTTTACCGGGCACCAGTAATTTTACCGAAAGCCCGCTGGATGCTGCTATTCTTAACGCATCCGCTATATTATCGCCGGGGATAAAATAAGGCGTAGTAATCAATATTTCCTTTTTCGCAAGATAAATAGCTTGTAATAAAGAAAATAAAACCGACGGCTGTTCAGAATCGGGGCCACTGTCCACTATCTGTACCAAAGTATCTTCCTTTTGCATAACCATTTCAGAAAAATAGCCTTTTTTGGGTTTCATATATTCGCCACAGCAAAAATTCCAGTCAGATAAAAATATATATTGCAGGTAGTAAACACCCGGACCATCAATCCTTATATGGGTATCTCTCCAAAAAAGCTTTCCCTTTTTATTATTGATGTATTTATCGCTAACGTTAATCCCTCCTGTAAAGGCCGTTTGACCGTCAATGATAACAATTTTGCGGTGATTACGGTAGTTAATACGATTTGCCAGCAGGTAAAAAGTAACCTTGGAAAACGGGTGTATTTCTATTCCTGCATCCCGCATGCGTTTTTCAATTTTTCTTTTGATACCAGGGCTTCCAAAGTCATCATAAATAAACCTTACCTCAATACCTTGCTTTGCTTTTTTAATAAGTGTTTCAATAATGGCTTTGCCAATTTCATCCTGTTCATAAATATAATATTCCAGGTGGATGTGGTGTTTCGCCTTATCCAGGCATTCTATTAAATCAGGAAATTTCTCTTCACCATTTACTAAAACCTTTATTTTGTTGTAACGTGTAAGCGGACTTTTCAGGTCTCTTATCAACATAGCTGCCAGTTCAGCATTTTGCATCTTTGCCGCCTCTTCGGCAGTAACAATATTTTGATTGTAATTAGGAACAGTTTTTTTTAACTGATTTAAGAGATGCTCATTTTGTTCTGATTTTTTTGCATACAATTTAGTTTTCCAATAATTGATTCCAAAAGTGAGATAAAAAACAATCCCAATAACCGGAATTAAAATGCAAAACATAAGGTACGCAAGAGCTTTGTTGCTGTTGTGCGTTTCAAAAACTATCCGCAGGCATACTAACAATAAAAGAAAACCATAACAGATGACTACAATCCAGTGCCAATGCATAAATAAAATATTTTGTTAGCAATAATTGTAAAATTACAACTTGGTATTTATTTCAATTTTACATAAAAAACTCCTTACTTGCTTGTGTAGTTCAATTTGAGAAACCACAATGAAAAACATCTCTATCAAAAAGATTATTCAATTTACGGCTAAGACTCGTAATTTATTTAAAAAAAAGCGGGTTGTATATTTTAACCCGTGAAATAATTTTAAAATAATGACAAGTGAACCATTTTCATCTTCCATCACAATACAACTTTTTCTATACCAGACTTGTTGATTAAAGCGGAGACGTTTGTTGTAAATAAAAATTCGTTTCTTTATAATACAATTTGCAATAACAGAACAACAAAACAACATGAAAAAAATAATATTTGCGCTGATCCTTTTTCCTTTATTTGCAAAGGCGCAAAACC
>JBBQPX010000124.1:0-7999 GCA_038216775.1 Chitinophagales bacterium | reverse complement strand
CCCACTGTTACCAACCATTTCTAAAGCCGTGCCTACTTTACGTTTAAGCACCTTTGTTTCAGTAACAAGGCTCTGCTTGTCTAAAGCATTTCTTAAGGTAATGAGCAAGCGGTTCAGGTCTGGCGGCTTACTTATATAATCATAGGCACCCTTCTTTACAGCCTCCACAGCTGTATCTACATTTCCATGGCCGCTAATCATAATGATGGGCACATCAGGGTTTATCAGTTTGGCTTTATCCAAAAATTCAATACCGTCAAGCTTGGGCATTTTTATATCACAAAGCACAACATCATATGTATAATCGGTAAATTTTTTTAATCCCTCTTCTCCATCGCCTGCTTCATCAATTGTATATCCTTCGTAACTTAGAATTTCAGTAAGGGTTTTGCGGATAGATTTTTCATCATCGATTATAAGAATATTAGCCATAATATTTTTTCGTTTTGGCAAATTAAAGCTGATAAATTAGCATTTAAGCCATTTAATCAAAAATACTGATTAAGCTTGAAACGTTATTCTATTTTGGAAATACATTTTTATGTTTAGGGAATTATGGTGATTAAACGGCATTTTATTGTTATCATTATTTTTTAATAAAAACAGATTCAAAAATTAGTTTGAATAAAATATTTTTAAATTCCAATAATTTTTTGTTAAAGTGGTTCAATTTTTGATGAGAAAATGAAATCCGATATAAATTATGAGAAATTAAAAATATACGTTACATTGTAGTATCATTTATTAATAGTTAAAACCAATTTTATGTCATTCAAAGCACAATTAAAAATCGGAAGTAAAGAATTTGATGTAATTTCCTGCAGCTACGCACTTCATAGAGAAGTGGATGGTAAAGGCAGGCCAGCATCAGTAGTTTATGGCGGCACAGTAGATCTTGTTGTAGAATCAACTGAAGACACCTCAATTATTGAAGCAATGGTAAATAACCAGCACAAACCGCTTGATGGTACCGTTACCTACAAAAAAAGTGATGAAGATGCCAAGCTTAAAGAACTGTCTTTTGAAAAAGGCTATGTTGTAAGATATGGTGAGTCATTTGACACTATTGGTTCTCAACCAATGCTTGTAAGTTTCACTATCTCTGCACAAACATTAAAAATTGGTGGAGCTGAGCATAAAAATGATTGGCCTCAAAAGTAGTAGGTAATTTGCTACTTTACAATTGACTTTAAAAGTCATACCTTTTAATAAAATAAAGGTACAACTTTGTTGTACCCTTATTTATTCTGTTCTTTTAGCCTTTTTAATATTTCTATCAATAGTCATTCTAAAATGAGAATATGGAATATTTAGTTATTGCCGAAATTGAAGTTGACGGAAATAAAATTGAGCATTATACCAACATTACGCTCAGGCAGCGTTTTAATGCACACCACGAATTTATCATTCGCATAAGTCATGATGTATTGGAAACTTCTGGCTCGTTTAGTTTGGATAATGCCCAAAAAAAAATCGGTAAATCTGCTCTTATAAGGTTGAAGAAAAAGGACATAAGTTTAGAGGACGCTTTTGAATTCCGAGGAATTATCTGCGAAGTAAGAATGGAGCAATCTGGAAATTCAGATGCAGACCTGGTACTAATTGGCTATAGCCCAACCATTGTGTTGGAGAATGGGCCAAACCTAAGCTCATATTATAAAAAAGATTTAAAAAGTATTGTACAGCAGGTTACCAAGCCGCTTGCTGGTGTAAACTGTGATGTTAAAATATATAACCAGTACAGTAAGCCAATAACCTATATATGCCAGTATAAGGAAAGTGGATTTAATTTCTTAAACAGGCTATCTGCCGACTTTAGCGAATTCTTTTATTACGATGGTAAAGATTTAAACTTTGGCAAGCCCTCATCTACCAAAAATGTAGATATTACTTATGGTGAGGATATCAGCAGTATGCAAATGAAATTGCAGGCAATACCCATGAGTTTTAGCAATTACGGCTACATTTCAAAAAACGATAAAGTAGAAACCTTTGATGCACCTGCAAATGTTGGTGGCATGGGCCAATACGCCAGTTATGTTTTAAAGGAATCTAACAACCTTTTTTCCGACCCTGTAAATTTGCCGGTTAAGCAACGCATTGAAAGTAAATCTGACCTGGAAAGTTTTGTAAAAAAACAAAAAGCTGCTATGGCTGCCAGTCTGGAAGTTTTAACAGGCAATTGTTACAATCCCAATGTTTCACTTGGCTCTATCATAAATGTAAAGGTTTCAAAACTACAGGATCTTTCTTTTGTAAAAGAAGATTATGGCAAATTTTTGGTAACATCAATTGAGCATCATGTAAGTGGAAATGGAAAGTATTATAACATATTTGAAGCCATTCCATCTACGGTGGAAGTGCTGCCGGTTAAATCAATACCAATGCCTGTGGCTGAGCCGCAAATAGCTACGGTTAAAGAAAATACAGACCCTGATAATATGGGCCGTGTGCGTGTGCAGATGCTTTGGCAAAAGGGAAATGAAATGACCGACTGGATACGGGTTATGACGCCCGATGCCGGCAGTGGAAAAGGTGGCGGAAAAAACCGTGGACTTGTTGTAATACCAGAACCTGACGATCAGGTATTAATTTGTTTCAGGTACAACGACCCCGACAGGCCATTTGTAATGGGAAGTCTTTTCCATGGCAAAAGCGGTGGCGGCGGTGGAGGCAGTAACAATGTTAAAAGCCTCAATAGTAAAAGCGGCCACACTATTACGTTAGATGATGGAGGCGGTATCACCATTGTTGATAAATCTGGTGGAAATAAAATTGAAATTGACGGTACAGATAAAATTTCTATAACAGCTTCGGCTAAAATTGAGTTAATCTGCGGCGATTCCAGCATTACACTTAATTCCGACGGAAAAATTGATATAAAAGGTAAAGAAGTAACCATAGATGGCAGCACAAAAGCAATTATGAAAAGTATCGCTTCCTATACTGCGGAAGGTTCTGCGGCTAATGTAAAAGGAAATGCTATAGAGATAAAAGGCGATGCAACTGTAAAAGTTGGTGCTCCGGCTACGGCAGTTAAAGGAGATACTACGCTTGACCTTAAGAGTGATGCGATGGTAAATGTTGAAGGGTCGGCTATTACCAATGTTAAAGGCGGAGTAGTAAATCTTAATTAGTAACACATTATGCTTTCTGAACACAATCCTATAGCTGAACTGGTACACCAAATTCAACAAAAATGGGTTGAAGAGGTTAGCCCTTTTCCCAAATTAAAAATAACACGCTGGTTAATAAAACCAGACGAGGCAAGGCTTTACGAAGGTTTTTTAAAATTAGAATCTACCGAACATGGCTCCATACCAGAAATGCTGGTAGCTATGCTTACACCGTTTGTTAGCGAAACCACTTACTCAAAACATATTATTAAAGATTGGGTACAGGCTTACAAAAAGGATACAAAAACCCAGGAAAAATTACAGGCAAAAAATAAAGACCATGCCTGGGATGCAGATAACTTTCTATCCGAAGCTGAAAAAGAGATGGGCAATTGCGACGATTTATTGTTGCAGATGTTATCAGCTTTTCAAAAAACAATGCCAGATAAAAAAATGCGCTTGGTTGTTGCGTTGTTCCCCTATTCCATTCAAAATTTTGATGCTTTCAATTATTGGTTAAGCAATATGCTTAAAAAGCCAATGCCTGTCGAAATTTCTTTTATGATTTTTGACCATGTAGGCGAAAATTTTTACGATAAACTGTTTGAAAAAAATCCAGAGCTTACAAAAACGCTTCGTGTTAATTTAGATATTAATGATGCAATAAGCAAAATTTCTAAAATGGGCGATCCAAATTCTCCTGAAGTAAAATTTAGAGAATGTATTTTAGAAATGGGTAAAGCCGTACAAAAAAATAATGAAGCAAAGGTAGACGCATGGGGAGAAAAAGCGATATTGGTAACGCAGCAAAGTGGCGAAAAAAGTATGTTTGCATCGGCACATCTTGTGTATGCCGGTATGCTTTTCAGTTTTAAAAAATTCGACAAAATAGATGCATTGCTTGCCAAAGGTTTACGCATTGCACAATACGGTATTAGCCTTAACGATGGGGCTTGCAAACCAGTTCTTATACAAATGCATGGGTACATCGGCGCCAGCAAACAATTACAGAAAAAAACGCAGGAAGCTGTTACCGCTTACCAAGCGCAGGGCGATACGGCTATTAGTTTTCAATTGCCGGTTATGGCCTTAACGCCTTACCAGCAGGCCTATAATTTAAGTAAGAAAAAACTACCGCATCTTTACGATGAGCTTATAGCAAAGGCATACCAGGCGGGCATTACACTTAAAAATGAAGAACTTGTACATAGTGGTTTTGCCAGCATCGGTTTAGATTATTACCAGTGGTTGCTAAATCATCAACAACACAGCAATGCAAAAGAAACAGATAAAAAGCTAACAGAAATATTTGGGACAGATTGGAAAGATCAGGCGAAACAAACCGGCGCTCAATATGAGGTAAATGCCAGAGAAGCAGCACAGGTTTAAATTAAATTATTATGTTACCAGCCAACAGACATTTATTGCCCGTAATTGGTATCGATATCCATATCGTAATTATATTGGGTGCGCCTGTGCCTATACCCCACCCTTTTATTGGACTTGTTTTCGACCCTATGGATTGGATACCATTTATTGGTGCAACTGTTAACGTAAATAATATGCCTAGAGGCAATTCCGGCACTAGCGGAATGTTAGGCTCTAAGGTTCATATTCCCATGGGTGGCCCTTTTGCAACGGCACCTATGATTGGCCACGACTCGTCAAATTTTTTCGGCAGCCCAAGGGTTACAGCAGACGGCTCTTATGCCAGCGGCGCAGGCTTTATGGTAATGACCTGTAATGATATCGGTCTTCCACTTTCAATTAAACCGGGCAAAAAGTTTAAGCCCATTCCAAGTTTATATTTACCCACATCAGCAACCATACCAATACCTGCAGGTAAACCTGTAATTGTAGGAGGACCATACGTACCAGACCTTATGAGTATGCTTATGGCGCTTGCTATGTCGTTTGGCTTTGGTGCATTAATGAAGTTGGGTGGTAAGGCTATGAGCAAAATACTGAAAAAGCTTAACCATTCGGTACTCAAAAAATTTAAATCAACCCAAAGCCTTTCCAAATTTTTATGTAAGCATGGTTTTGAGCCGGTTAATTTAATAACCGGTAGTGTACTTTACGAAGGCATTGATTTTGAACTGCCCGGTCCTATACCCATAAAATGGGAACGCAACTGGTATTCTGATTCTGATTTTACCGGAATGCTGGGGCATGGCACCCATTGCAGTTACGATTTAATGCTGCAGGTTTTTACAGCCGATAATGAAATTGGCATTATGCTGCCCGATGGCCGTTCTGCCGGCTTCCCGTTGCTTTTGGCGGCTGAAGAAAAATTTTATCACCGGTCAGAAAAATTAACGCTTACCTGCAAAGGAACTAACGATTACGAACTTTATAACCACAGCACGCAACTTGTTTATTCATTTAAAAGGTTGCACGATAATATTTTTAAACAGGTTGCTATTTCCAACCTGGCAGGGCTTGCCGTACAATTTTTTTACAACCGCAATTATTGCCTTGAAACAATAATTGATACTGCTAATAGAAAAATCTCCCTAGAATCAGATGCTTTTAACCGGGTAACAAAAGTTGAAGCACATCACAAAGGTTATAGCCGGACGCTTATTGAATATGGTTACAACGAGGTGGGCGATTTAACGGTTATAAAAGATGCCAATGAACAAGCCACATCAATACAATACCAAAACCATTTAATGGTTGAAAAAACTGACCGTAATGGCCAGACTTTTTACTGGAAATATGATGGGTTTAATACAGGCGCAAGATGTATTCACACCTACGGCGATGGCGGCATTTTGGAAGGTAAAATTGATTATGAAGATGGTTATAATATTGTAACCAACTCCCTTGGCGAAAGCAAAATATATTATTACGATGAGGATGGGCTGTGCATACAGGAAAAAGATGCACAAGGCAATTCTGTATTTCATCAATATACAGATTTTATGGAACCCTACCGGGATATTGATGAAGAAGGAAATATTACCGGCTACGTGTATGATGTTAAAGGAAATTTAAAAGCCGTGCAAAGGCCTGATGGCTCTGTTAGCAATTATCTTTTTAATGCTGAAGGTAAAATTGAAATGGTAGCCGATGCTGAAAATAATGCTACGGTTTATGTATATAAAGATGAATTACTTTCTGCCGTTGTTGCCCCTGGTGGCGCTGTAACGGCTTATGAATATAATAATAATGGTCTGGTACAAAGCATCAGCAATAGCAAAGGGCAAAAAACTTTACTGGAATACGATGCTGACCATAATCTGGTTAAAATGATTTTGCCCGACCAGACTGAAGCCCGCTGGGAATACGATGTTTGGGGCAGATGTGTAACAACCATCAACCCTGAAAACCAAAGCCAGCAGTTTAATTACGATTTACTCGACAGGGTTACTCAGGTAAAAAAATACGACGGCAACAATGTTCAGTTAAAATACGATGCGTATGAGCAGGTTGTTTTTGCCGAAGACAAACAACATAAAGTTGAGTTTGAATACACACCACTCGGCAGTTTAAAATCAAGGGTAGAAAACGGCGCAAGAATTCAATTTAATTACAACACCGAAGAAAGACTTGTTTCACTTATTAATGAACACAGCGAGGTTTATCGTTTTAAATACGATAACCGGGGCGATATAATACAAGAAACTGGCTTCGACGGATTAAACCGCCGATACGACCGTGATGATACCGGCAAAGTAATTAAAGTAAACAGACCCGGCGATAAATTTACAACATACGAATACGACCCGGCGGGTAGAATAACAAGGATTGAGTATAGTGATTACAGTTGGGAGGTTTTTAGCTACAATAAAAACGGGCAGTTATCCGAAGCAAGGAACCAAAACAGTAATGTAATTTTTACAAGAGATGCCGCAGGCAGAATAATTACAGATAAGCAGGATGAATACCTGGTTGAAAGTAAGTATGATGCATTGGGCAAACGTGTTGCAGTTACAAGCAGCTTGGGCGCTTCCATTTCCATTAAACGTAACGAAGCTGGCTTTGTAAGTAATATGCTGGCGCAGAATAATGCAGGTACAAGTTGGGAGGCGCAACTAAGTTATAATAAACTGGGTATGGAAACAGAACGTTTGTTGCCCGGTGGAATTAAATCTGAATTTCTTTACGATAACGCCGGCAGACCTGCGGAACACACCGTTAAAAGTGGCAGCCGCCAGATACGTAACCGCATATATACCTGGAATGTAAATGACCGTTTAAAAACCATGATGAACGGCATTACAAAGGGTGTTGTACAATTTGGGCACGATGATTTTGGTAACCTAGCATGGGCAAAGTACGAAGACAATCAGTATGACTATAAAATGCCCGATAAAGTTGGTAACCTGTACAGAACAAAAGAACAGACCGACAGAAAATATGGCAAAGGAGGAAAGCTTTTAGAAAGTAATGGCGCAAAATATAGTTATGATGAAGAGGGAAACCTCGTTTCAAAAATAACGGCAAAAAGCGGCGAGTGGCTTTACGCATGGGCGGGCAATGGCATGTTAAAAAAAGTTACAAGACCCGATAAAAAAGAAGTGCATTTTGAATATGATGCGTTAGGAAGAAGAACAGCAAAAATTTTAAAACCTGCACTCTCCCGTGGCGAAAGTATTATTACCCGTTGGGTTTGGGATGGCAACACACCACTGCATGAGTGGAAGTACAATTTAAATAACAGACCTGTAACTGTTGTAAACGAATTTGGAGATTTAGTAACAGACAAAGCAGAACCAACCGAAAGCATTACCAGCTGGATATTTGACGAAGGCAGTTTTAAACCCGCCGCCAAAATAGAAGATGGCAAATTACAGAGTATTATTACCGATTACCTTGGCACGCCCGTTGAAATGTTTGATAGCGAAGGCAACCAAACCTGGAGCGTAGATTACGAT
>JBBQPX010000123.1:0-8039 GCA_038216775.1 Chitinophagales bacterium | reverse complement strand
GCAACAATAACAAACGAACCGGTGCATTTGGTAAGCTTTTAGGCCCGGTACAAATTGAATTAATACAGGCTATAGATTATGAGCCTAAAAAAATTTACGAAAACCGCCATTGGGGCGACCTTGGTTTTATACATGTTTGTTGGGATGTGGGTAATATGAATACCCATGAAGAAATTTGTAGAACAAAAAATTATCCGCTTACTGTAAATAGCGCCAATAGTTTTGATATGGGTGAAGCGTCTGGCCATTTTTCGTACAACGAAGATCCTGATGGAACACTGATTGAATATGTGGAAACACACAAAGTACCTATTGCAAAAAAGATTGGGCTGTACCTTAATTTAAAAGATAGAGATCCGCAAAAATGCCTGCCAAATTGGGTTGTAAAATGCCTGCGTTTTAGCAGGGTTAAATAAATTGTTACAACTGTGATTTTAACTGCACAAAAGCCCAGGCAGTAAATGGCAGCACCAGCAAAATGCCAAACCAATACCAACAGCCAGTTAAAGTGAACAGTAACATACAAAGAAGTAATAAAAAAATCGGGTAAGTAAAAAAGAGAAAAGCAACAATTTTAGAATCATCATGACCAGCCTCTTTTATTAATTTATCAGCAAGCAATTTTACTATATAAAAAAGTGGAGCATGTATAATGTAGCCAACTGCAGCTGGTATTGCAAGTAGTATCTTTTTTAATAGTGGTTGGTTTACGTAGAACGCTTTGTGTAGTGCTGCTTTATCTTTTTTATCAATTTCAAAAACGTGTTTGTTCAATTGCAGGTTTAGCTTATCGTTAAATTGTTTTATGGCATTACCATCTGTGTCGTTGTAGTTGATGTCGTCCTTTGTAATAATATCGCCAAACAAAAGTTTTATGTTTTTACCAAATGTACTGAAGGAGCTATAATTTATGGCAACTGGTAAAACTTCCACATCAATATCATCTTTCCAGCTGCTTATAGCAAGCCTTGCGGTTCCTTTTTTTAACGGTCGTAAATGCCATTCATTAATACACCTGCCTTCGCTAAATATTAGTACAATACCATTTTCTTTAAAAAGCTCTTTACAAAGTTTGAAAGTGGTGTAGTTTTCTTCCAGGTTTTCAACACCTTCACTTACGCGGTAAACCGGAAACATTTTAAAAAGGCGCAGGAATTTTGCAGCTCTTTTATTTTTAAAAGCATCTCCGCGGGCAAGCGAATAAATGTCGCCATCAAATAAAGTGCAGAGTATTATAGCATCTAAAAATGAATTAGGATGATTGCAAGCAAGAATGAGTGGGCCTTTGTGATTAAGGTACTCTCTTTTATTAATTTCTATATCCCTGCAATAGAGCGGCAGCGCAAGGCGGGCAATAATTTTTACAATGCTGTATAACAAAGTATTTTTTTGCTTAAATATATGATTTTAATTTTTGCAGGATTAAATCAGTTTTGTTTTTCTTCTACATCAAAGGTTAGAAGTGTTTCTGGTTAAGTATTATGGAAGTGTAATTTGAAATATCAATTCCTTGTCATTTTTGATTGTAGCCAATCTTCCTCAGAATCTACATCTAGTAATTCAGGTAGAAATCCTACTGATAACTGATGCTGCTCAATATCATGTATAGTGTCACTAAAAACAGATGAAGTACTCCATTCCTTATTTTCGAAGATAAAATTGTGCATGATGCTCATACCTAAAAGATAATAACCTCCATCTTTTGCAGGACCAATCACTGTGTCTTTTTCTTTAAGCATTGTAAAGGCATCTTCAATTATTTTTGAATTTAATTGCAGACAATCACTCCCGATTATTAAAACGTTTTTATAATCTGCAGAAAAAACTTCCTGAAATGCGGCTTTCATTTTTTCTCCAAGCTCTACATTCTGCTGTATTTTTTTAATAAACCCCATTTCACTCCAAATGTCGTTATCTGTAATCACTTCATGATAAAACACAAATTTATCTGCCTTAACATTCTTTACTGTTGAAAAAGTATGCTGCAATAACTCTTTATAAATAGCAAGTGCTTTATCATTGCCAACAGTGGCGGCCAACCTGGTTTTTACCTTACCCAATTCGGGGTTACGTACAAAAATGATAATTGCTTCTTTCATTATTTTTTATAAAAATCCGGGTGAGAATGAAATCTAGTTTTTAAAATATTATAGCTTTCCCTTGTTGTGCTGTTTCTACGTCTGGTAAAATTTCACAATTATCCCAAATGCCAGTTATCAATGTTTGTGCATAGGATGCAGGCAAACCTTTTTCTATCATTAATTCACTTGCTGTTAGATAATCGTAGGTGTAATGATGAAATTCAAAAACAGGTTCCTGATCTTTTACATCAAGTGTTGCATACCAAACACAGTTGTTGCCATCGTTAGCAGGCATGCCCATTACGCCGGCATTCAACCATAAATTATTTTCTTTTTTATCTGCAAAAGGTAAACCGCAATGCCCTGCTACAATTATATCAGAACCTGTCGCTTCAAAATTTTCTTTTTTAATATCCCAGTTGGTAGATTTAAAAATAAAATCCGAAGTATTGAACCATGATCCATGAACAAGCAGTAAACTTTTATCGTTCCAATCAAAACGAATATGTTCGGGTAAAGTATTCAGCCAGCTCCGACTCTCTTCTGTAACTGTTTTTTTAGCAAAGCTGTACCAGTTTTTTGAAAGCAAGTCGCAGATGCTTCCTGAATTAAAATCGCATCCGCAGTCATCAGCATCTTCAATTAACTGCAATTCTACATTACCGGCAATGGAATGAATGCCCCAATCTTTTATCAAATCAATACATTCATTGGGCTGTGCGCAGTAGCCAACAATGTCTCCAGTACAAAAAATATTCTCGGGTAAATATCCAGCATCATCAGCAATTTTTTTTAAAGCCTTTAATGATTGCAGATTGCTGTACACACCGCCAAAGAAAAGTAGCTTGCCAGTTATATTTTTTAATTCTTTTATTGTTTTTTTATTGTTCATTTATTATAGTTGAACTTTCTTTTTTGCCTGAAAATAATAAAGGCAGAAAAAACAGCGTGAAACACAATGCGCTGCCCCATAAATTTAGCGATAATAAATCTCCATATTTTCCGCTGAACCAAATCAGCGAAGCAGGCGTTTTTCCACTCGCCAAAAGTATTCCAACGGCAACTCCTGTCCAAACAGATAAATGGAAAGATACTTTCGGCATGGGTAATTTCCAGAAAAGAAAAACTGGTGCAAGTCCTATCACCATTGTTCCGCTGATGGTACTCGCTGATAAAATATCTGCACCAAAAAAAACAGGAATAGTGCCAATAACAGCAACGATAATCATCACCCACCTACCGCGGCTTATACTCGCCATTTTATTTTTACCTAAATCAACAACTACCAATTTTGAAGAAGAAGAAAAAGTGGAGTCGATAGTAGAGGCAGCGGATGTAATCATGATGAGGTTCATCAGCAGCATTACACCTGTGCCCAATAATTTGCTTACTTCCACAGTTGCCTGCCCTTGTAAACCCTGCAATTTGGCAAAGATGCCGATAAATGAAAATAAAAGAATGCAGCTAAAACCAACAATAGTAGCGGCTACATAACTTTTAATGGTAACTTTTGGTGAGCTTATAAAACCGCGGTCCGTCAATACCGGATCATGAAACGGATAACTGAAAATTTGTATCAGCACTGCAAATAGTAAAGTTAATCCCCCTTCCATCGTCCATTCGCCGGAGCTTACATAAGCCTGAATATTGCCTGTTCCTTTTGGCAAAATAAATATCAGCAGTATGAAAAGCAATACTGCAAAAAATATCATTTGTATGGAATCGGTTACTAACGAAGTTCTCATACCGCCTTTTACAGTATATGCCAATGTAAGAAAAGTAAAAACCAGCACCGCTGTATAAAAACCTGTAGAACCTTGCGGACCAAAGTATGTGCCAATAACAGTGGTGTTTGACCACACTTCGTTAAAAAGTCTGATGCAAATGAGAAGCGAAAAAACCCGTATAGCACCTTTGCCATATCTGCTTTGCAGAAAATGATGGATGCTCTTAAAATTTCCTTTTACTCTTAATTTATAAATGATCCAACCACCAGTTAGAAAAGAGAGATAATACAATGCATACGCCAAACCACCAATGAAACCATAAGCCAACCCTAGGTTAGCTGCATTGGCAATAGATTTTGCAAATATCCACGCAATAACCAAACTGCTGGTTAATATAAAAACACCGGGCTCCTGACCCAATTTAGATTTGCCCTGAAAAAACTGCTGAACTGTTTTTGCTTTTGGCGCAATAAAGAAAAACAGCACACCAAACGCAATTAGTATAATCCATTGAAGACTTAAAATATCCATGTTTAGAATTTTATTAATTTTCCCACCAGCCTTTGCTGTTATATGTATCGCCGCCAATTCTTGTTACGGCTGCATTATAATTTGTGGCATTTGCAGCCTGCTCAATAGTTGGGTAACGAAATCTTACCGGAAATTTATCGCTATTCAAATTATCCTGCGGGATGGGCAGTTGCGGAAATCCTGTTCTCCTTACATCTATCCAGGCCTCGTAACCATTTAAAAAATTAGAAATCCACTTTTGTGTCATAATTTTTGATAAGTCATTTGTGCCATTCAGTAGTACCGATGCATTGGTTAAATAACCGGCAGGTACTGCAACATTATAATAACTATGCGATGCGTTAATGCCGTTGTTGTAATAAGTACTTGCCAACCCTGTAATGTAATTTTTTTGCGCAGCTTCAGCCAAAAGAAACTGAAGTTCTGCATAAGTCATTATGGGTGCATTTACACCACTTGGGTCATCTCTAAAAAGTTTACCAATTAATGAAATATCATTAAAATTAAAAGCATTCTGACTTTGCTTGCTTAACCCATTTGGTAAGCCTTTAAATGCAGGGGCGCTGTTAGTAACAGACAATACTGTTGGCTTAAAATAAACATTAGCACGGGCATCTGCCAGTGGCACCATAATATTTTGTGCCGTTTTACTCATGCGTACATCTGCGTAGCGGCCTTCCCTCTCATTAATTAAAAACCATTGGTTTGGTGCAGAGCTTAAAAATGGAATCACCGCATTATCAGCATTGTTTCTTAAAAGCATATTTTCGTTTACCAAACTTTGTAACTGTGCCGAAACATTTACTTTCTTACTAATCCTCACCAAGTATCTTATTTTTAGAGAATTAGCCAGTCTTGTCCATAAACTTAAATTGCCTTTGTACAAAATATCACCTTCAATTTTTGTGTTCGTAGCAGCTAATAACTCTACTGCTTTATCCAGGTTTTTTAAAATGCCATCTGCACCATTATAGATATCTTCCTGCTTATCGTAAACCGGTGTAAAGTTTTTTTCAGAGCCACCTTTTGTAGCCTGTGAATAAGGCACATCATTCCAAAGGTCGGTTAACAGCGAGGCCAGCATTGATTTCATAATCAATGAAACACCTTTATAAGCATCGTTAGTTAAGGGCGATGTTTCAATGGAATGCACATCGTTTAGTAAACGATAGCTGGCATTCCATAGTTCGGTATTGGTGCCTACATCGTACCGATCAATTGGAAAAAACTCAATATTGCTGGTATGCTGGGCTAGCAGGTTGCCATTTTTCCAGGCTTCCTCCGCGTTGTTTTTTGCATATTGGTAAAGCACATTGGAAAGCAAAAACTGTGGGTCCACATTTTCTGGTGCATTAGGATTTTGATTGATTTCTGTAAGATTTTTTTTACATGCCAGCAACGAAAACGACAGCAGGCAAATGATACTGATATATTTTTTCATTGGTGCTTTTTTAAAAGGTTACATTAAGATTAATACCAAAAGAGCGGCTTGATGGCAGCGACATGTCATCAACTCCATTTACATATTTGCGCCCCTGCAATGCATTTATTTCAGGATCTACATTCGGATTTTGCGTAAACAGTAAAACGTTATTTAAAATAATACCCATCTTTATACTTTGTGCTTTAATGCGGCTGCTTATATTATCAGGTAATTTGTACGATAAACCCACCTGCCGCAACTTTACATAAGACGCATCAAAAATGGAAGTAGATTCATTTGCCCGGTTATAATATTGCCCGTAATAATCTGCCGCTGAAATGCTCGTTGTGTTTTTTACATACACCGGATTGGCAGCCGTACCAGTATTGGTTACACCATCACCAATGATGCCTGTTTCTCTGCCAGGCAATGTTGATTCCAAAATGCCGGATGTACTGCCTAAGGAAAATGTTCTGGAAAGAAATACACCACCCTGTCGCCAGTCCCAAAGAAAATTCAGATTAAAATTTCCGTAACTTATTTCGTTACCAAAGCCCACCATAAAATCCGGATTGTAATTGCCGAGATTGCGGAGTTTTGAATCTCTTACAGGAAAACCTTTAGCATCATAAACTGTTTGTCCGTTAACCTGCATAAGACCTGTGCCGTACAAATCGCCAACACGCCCTTTGTTTTCGGGTGTAGCAATAAAAAATACACTGTTATCTGTGCTGATATAAACGCTGGAAAAACCAGTAATGTATTGCTGCACACCTTCCGGCAATTCAATTACATTACTTCTGTTGGTAGAAAAGTTTATGTAACTGTTCCATTTAAATTTTGCGCCATTTACAGGTACAGCTTTTAAAATCGCTTCAAAACCACGGCTGCGTATTTTACCACCATTAACCAAACGGCTTTGATAGCCACTCGATGCTGATGCTGGTAAGTTAATAATCTGGTCTGTGCTTGTATTCTGATAAAAAGTAGCATCAAGCCCAAGCCTATCATGAAAAAAATAAAGCTCGGTTCCCAATTCAATGGTATTTAATTTTTCGGGCGTTAATTCTGAATTGAGTAACCTTGTACTGTTGGTTAATAAAGGCGTTGAGCCATAATTCTGATTAAACACAAAAGTATTCTGTAATTGATACGGGTCTGTATCGCTGCCCACTTTTCCATAACTCATTCTAAATTTGGAATAGCTGATGTAAGATGGCAGTTTAACTACTTCAGATAATATAAATGAAAGCGCAGCCGAGTAATATCCATAAGAACGGTTGTTCTGCGGTAAAGTACTCGACCAATCATTGCGGAAAGTAACATCGCCAAATAAAAAATTCTTGTAGGCTATGTTTCCAAAGGCATAAGCACTGTTAACCTGCTTTTCATTATACTCCTGTATAGCAACAAGAGGAACTTTTGAGTTGCCGAAATTATAAATGCCCGGTACCGATAATTGATTAGCGGTAGTGCTTTTATAATTTGTTTTTTGACTTAGTACATTACCCCCTGCCGATGCACTTACTGAAATATTTTTATTCAGTTTGGTTGAATAAGTTAACAAAGCATCGGTATTAATTTCACGGTAGTCAATCTCATCTTCACGATAAGCACCGTTTGCAAAACGTTTGGTGCTGAAAGCTCTTTTTGATGCACGTAAATCATGATAGTAATCCATGCCGGAACGCAGGCGTAAACTTAATTTGGGGCTGATATTATATTGAACAGATACATTGCCCAGCAATCTGTTCTTATCAAATCCATTGGTATTTTCGTATGCCGAAAAATACGGATTATCAAGCCATAAATAATTAGAGTTAAACTGGTTAAAATTTGTTTTGCCTGCCTGCCAATAATCCTTCAAATCGTTTATATCAACCTGCCTGCCGCTCCAGTTAAAAGTGTACATGGGGTTTTCGCTGCCATAGCCAAGCGATGGTCTGTTGGTGCTGCTGCTATTTATAAAGTTTAAATAACCACGAATAACAAATTTATTATTGAGCTCCTTTAATGCAGAAAATGCAACCGAATTTTTAAGTAAGCCGGTATTAGGCATAATACCCTTATTATTAAAATTGGTGTAAGACAAACGCATGCCCGACGTTTCGTTACCAGCACTAAATGCAACATTATTAATGTAGGTAACTCCGGTTTTATAAAAATCTTTTACATTATCCGGATGAGCAATAAATGGTGTAGGCGTAATTGCATTTCCGTTCCGGGCAATAATATCTGCACCACGTACAGGGTTACCATTAGCATCAGTAGATGGCC
>JBBQPX010000122.1:0-8075 GCA_038216775.1 Chitinophagales bacterium | reverse complement strand
CATCACCACGTTTATACTCGCTTAGCTTTTTTAGCTTGCTATCGTCGTGTTTTAACTTTTCAAAATCGGTACTAAATTCATCGGTTATGTATTCTACTTTAACTAATGATGCAGCATAAGTGGCTCGCTCGAATGTGTCGGCAACAACTAAAGCAATTGGCTGACCGTTGCTACGAACAATGTTGTCGTTGAATACTTTCAAACCCCGCCATTCGTAACCTTTTTTTGCAGGGTCTTTCGCATACGGGTTATAACCTGGCACATCCGGACAATTGCCATAGTAGATAATATCCAAAACACCGGGTGCATTTTTTGCTTTGGAAAATATCATGTTTTTTATGCTGCCTTTGGCGATGGTGCTACACACAAAAACAGCGTAAGCCAAATTTGGTATTTTTTGTTCGGCGGTGTAAGTGGCTTTACCGGTTACTTTGTCAATACCGTCAACGCGGTCGTCGTATAGTTGGAAGTCTTTGCTCATAAATTATGTTTTGTTTGCCACGGATTGCACGGATTAACACGGATTTTAAAACAAATATTTTGGTTATTGCACCAATTGAAAAAATCCGTGTTAATCCGTTCAATCCGTCAAATCCGTGTTCTATATTTTTTTGCGAAGCAAAAATCTTAAGCATTTGCTTTTGTTAGTGCTTCTATTATCGCTGCCTTACCCAATTTTATTTTAAACCCATTATGCTCATAAGTTTTTGCATTGGCCATGGCGAGTTCCGCTGCTTGGGCAAAGACATCTACCGAAATACTTTTGCCAGAAAGGAATTTTTCTACTTCTGTTAATCTCCACGGCTTGTGTGCAACGCCGCCCATGGCGAGGCTTGCGGTTTTTATTATGCCATTATTCACTTCCAATGCAACTGCTACGGATACCAATGCGAAAGCATAAGAAGCTCTGTCACGGATTTTTAAATAATAGCTTTTATTGAAATTATTTGTTGGGATGTGAACTGACGTTATGAGTTCGCCAGTTTGCAAGTTGTTATCCTGCTCGGGATTATCGCCGGGCAGGCGATGGAAATCTGTAAATAAAATTTGTCTTGCTTTTTTTGAATCGCTTACCTGTACGGTTGCATTTAATGCTGCTAACGCTACACACATATCGCTGGGATGAACGGCTATACATTTTTCGCTGGCGCCGAAAATGGCATGCATACGGTTGTAACCTTCTGAAGCCCCACAGCCGCTGCCGGGTTGGCGTTTATTGCAGGGTAGGGCAATGTCGTAAAAATATGGGCAGCGTGTGCGTTGCATCATATTACCGCCAACAGTTGCCATGTTGCGTAACTGTGCCGATGCGCCTGCATTTAGTGCGTGCGAAAGCAACGGGAATTTTTGTTTTATAATTGCGTTTTCGGTCACGTCGCTGTTGAGTGCTAATGCGCCGATGGTAATTCCTGTTGCATCAGTTGTAACTTGTTTAAGTGGAAGACCTGTTATATCAATCAAAGTTTCGGGTCCTGCAACACCTCTTTTCATCAGGTCGACCAGGTTGGTACCGCCGGCAATAAATTCTGACGAAGCGTTTTTTACTCTTGCATCAGTTGCTGCTTTTGTTGATGTTGCTTTTATGTAATCGAAGTTTATCATACAGTTTGCCCTCCTTTTTTTACTTCGGTTATGGCATCAACAATATTTGGGTAGGCACCGCAGCGGCAAATGTTGCCACTCATGTATTCCCGTATTTCAGCGGGGTTATTGGCGTGGCCTTCTCTTATGCAACACACGGCTGACATAATTTGCCCGGGCGTGCAATAGCCGCATTGAAAGCCATCATTTTTAATGAATGCTTCCTGCATGGGATGAAGTTTTTCGCCATTTGCCAAACCTTCAATAGTTGTTATTTTTTTTCCGTTGTTCATTACAGCCAGCGAAAGGCAGGAGTTTATTCTTTTGCCATCAACATGAACGGTGCAGGCGCCGCATTGGCCATGGTCGCAGCCTTTTTTTGTGCCGGTGAGGTTCAGCTGTTCTCTTAATAAATCGAGCAGCGTTACTCTTGGCTCAACGGTTAGTTTATGCAGCTCGCCATTTATTTCCAGTTGCAGCGGAACTTTTTCAAACAGCGATGCGATTTTATCATCGTTTTCTGCGGCTTTAACGAAAGCAATGGGTGCAAAGGTTAAGGCGGCGAGTGCTGTTGAGTTTTTTAAAAAGTTCCGGCGGCTTTCGTTTGGTTTGTGTTTATCCATAAAAGAAAATATGTTATCTCAATTTACCAGAATTATTTTAAGGGAAGAAATTTTGTGGAATAGTTTGTTGGATTAGGGCAGAGGTTGGAACACGGATTGAACGGATTAGACGGATGGTCACGGATTTTAATCTGCTTCGCAGATTTTTTGTATTATCTGTGTTAATCCGTTCAATCCGTTCAGTCCGTGTTCGTGTTCGTGTATTCAGTTTTTTGCGCAGCAAAAATCATTTAAATGTTTTCAGCATTTTCTTTTTTAACACGGATTGAACGGATTAGACGGCTGGTCACGGATTTTTATTCTGCTTCGCAAAATTTGGATTATCTGTGCTAATCCATGCAATCCGTCAAATCCGTGTTCACCGTATTTAGTTTTTTGCGCAGCAAAAATTAAAACTACCCAATATAGCATCGATAAAAGCTCAATAAAGCTTCACCGCACAAGAGTGCGACGCCACCGCAGCTCAACAGCAATCCTAAAGCCGGGACAACAATTATTTTATACCGTATTTCTTTTCATACTTTTCTGACAGTTGTATTTGTTTGTTGTTTAAATCAATCTGCCGGCCTTGTATAAAAGCATTGTCAATAATGTTTGTGCGCATGTCTAATATGTCGCCTTCGCTTACAACTATGTTGGCGTCTTTGCCGGTTTCTAAGCTGCCGGTTTTATCGGCAATGCCGAGAATGTTTGCAGCGTTTAGTGTGATGGCGGTAAGCGCTTCTTCTTTGGTAAGTCCGTAAGCAGCGGCTGTACCTGCATTAAACGGCAGGTTGCGGTAACGGCTGTTACCATCATCATCATTTATGGTAAATAGTACACCTGCTTTTTGCAGCGCAGCCGGCGTTTTAAATGGCTGGTCAATATCATCATCAACCATGGTTGGTAAATTGTGTAATTGGCTTAAAATAACGGCAATGTTATTTTGTTTTAAAATGTCGGCAATCTGCCAACTATCCACAGCGCCAACCAATACCACATCAAAACCAAACTCTTTTGTAAAATCAATGGCCAGCAACATTTCTTTTACAATATTGCAGTGAATAAAAAGTTTTTCTTTTTTATCAAATAGATTTTTTACCGCTTCAAATTTAAGGTTGGTATTTTCATGCGTTGCTTCTGCCAGGTATGCCTTTGCTTCACGAAAGAAAACTTTTACGCTTTCAATTTTATCAAGCCCTGCTTTTACAGGGTCAATATTTGTTGCTCCTGGTCTCAAACCACCTCTTCCACCACGGCGGTTTAATAAAGATGGCATTCGGAAATGGATACCTATATCTGTTTTGTATGCAGCATCTTCCCAGTTCCATCCATCTAACTGCACCACAGATGATGAACCGGAAATAGTGCCGCCATCAGGGATTACATTGGCGAGCAAGATACCGTTAGTGCGCAACGTATTAATAACCTTTGAATCGGTATTGTACGCCACTATGGAGCGTATGCTGGGGTTTATATCTCCGATTTCTTCGGCATCTATCGTAGCTCTTGTACTGTTCACTTCTATTAAACCGAGCTGCGATGCAGTTAAAATTAAACCGGGGTAAACATGCTTTCCTTTACAGTCTATAATTTTTGCACCGGCTGTTGAAGCTGTTGTACCAACTGCTGTAATTTTTCCATTTGTAAAAACAACGGTACCGTTATTAATAACCTGACCATTGCCTACATGCACTGTGGCATTGGTTAGTGCAATGGTTTGCGTTTGCGCCGCAGCAGGCGACATGGTTTCCTGCGCAGTAGCAATATTGGCGGCAATTATGCAGGTTAAGTATAAAAATATTTTTTTCATATAAATGAGTTTGTAAGATTAATTATTGATTTCGAGACCGTCGCTATCCACTGCTAATATACCATGACTGTGATAATGGTCGTCACAGGTGTTTATAATCTCAAACCTTGGTCTGGCTCCACGTCCGCTACCAGCTCCACCAACTCCTGCTGGTTTTTTAGCTGCGGCAAGTTTTGCAATTAATCTTGCTTTTTCGGCTTGGTTTTGTTTGCGCATGTCGAGGTCTTTATCTCGGTCAAAATAAACAATGCCATCAACTATTGTTTTTTCTGCCTTGGCATAAATAGATAAAGGATTATCGCTCCAGATAACAATATCTGCATCTTTACCAACTTTTATACTGCCGGTTTGCTTATCAATATGCAGCATTTTTGCAGGGTTGATGGTGACCATATTCAGTGCTTCAATTTCGCTCATACCGCCATACTTCACACTTTTAGCAGCTTCCTGGTTAAGGCGGCGAGCCATTTCTGCATCATCAGAATTTATGGCTACATTCAGCCCAACTTTGTGCATGATGTAGGCATTGTAAGGAATGGCATCAACAACTTCCATTTTGTAATTCCACCAATCGCTGAAGGTGGAAACGTTTGACCCGTGGGCTTTCATTATATCGGCAACTTTGTAACCTTCTAAAATATGTGTGAAGGTGTTGAAAGTAAACCCGAATTTATCGCCCACTTTCATAGCTGCATTAATTTCGCTTTGCACATAAGAGTGGCAGGTAATGAATCTTTTTTTGTTCATAATTTCCACCAAAGCATCTAACTCTAAATCTCTGCGAACGTACATGGGCACTCCGCCTTTTTTTTTATTGTTGTCTTCTGCAGCCTTCATCATTTTTTGATAATCTGATGCACGTGTAAACGCATCAACCATTACCTGGTCAACACCCATACGTGTATCTGGAAAACGGGTATTCCCTTGCGTAGACGAACTCCTTTTTACATTTTCGCCAAGGGCGAATTTAATAAAAGGGTCTGCACCGGCAAATTTTAAGTCCTGGTCGTTAGCACCCCAGCGAAGTTTAATTAATTGTGTTTGTCCGCCAATGGTGTTAGCAGAGCCATGAAGAATATGCGATGTAGTTACACCACCGCTTAACTGCCGGTAAATATTTATATCATCGGGATTTAGGTTGTCGCCAATTCTAACCTCGGATGTAACGCTTTGTCCGCCTTCGTTAATAGAAGATGCGGCAATGTGTGAGTGTTCGTCAATAACACCCGGGCTTACATGTTTGCCTGTAGCATCAATAACCCTTGCGGTTGCGTCAGCAAGATTTTTTCCTACTGCAGCAATTTTCCCTGCTTTAATAAGTATGTCTGTGTTTTCTAAATTGCCTTCTTTTTCACTTGTCCAAACAGTTGCATTTTTTATTAAGATATTTTCCTGCTTTGGCATGTCCTCCCAGCCATAACTAAGAAAGGGATAAGTTACTTTGCCAAGTATTAAAGGCTTTTTGGGTTTTACGGTGTCTGGTTTTGGCTCAAGCTTTTTATCGAAAGAGCTTTTCCAGGTAAACATATTTCCCAGAGCATCGGTTCCTGTTCCTGTCCAGGTATCGCCGGTTACAGCACCACTTAAAATGGTTTCTTTTGTGTTAGTTCCGCGGCCTTCTGTGTAATTTAGTTTTACAAGGCTTCCATCGTAACTGTATTTGCCGGTAAGCGTGTCTTTATTAATAAATTGTGCAACGCCGCCATCTTTTAAATCGAGTTGAAATGCTTTTGTGCCCGCATTTGTGTTAGCAATAAGATTGTAAGTACCTTTTACATCGTACCAGTTTTCATCTTTAATATCATTTTTTAAACCTTGTGTCCAGTTTTCGAGTATCGTTGTTTTTTCTTCAAACACTGGTCCGGAAGTAATTAAAAAATTTGCAATTTTACCTGCATCAACGCTTCCTATTTTATCGTACAAGCCGAGTAGAGATGCGGGTGTTTTTGTCAAGGCATCCAACGCTTTTTGTTCGGTTAATCCATATTCAATGGCTTTGCGCAGGTTTGCCCAAAACTCTGAAACATTAGTTAGGTCGGCAGTTGTTAAGCAGAAATTAATGCCAGCTTTTTCCATAGCTGCTGCATTGCCCGGCGCTAATTCCCAATGTTTTAAATCATCAAGACCGGTAAAACGTAAATCGTTAGGGTCATCAGCATCCATTGCCGCAGGATAATTAAGCGGCAGAATAAAAGATGCTTTTGTTTCTGCCATTTCTTTTATGCGCTGGTACTCATTTCCGCCGCCTTTAATTATGTATTGCACAGCAAATTCATCGCCTATTTTATCGGCACGTAAATCATTCCATTTATCATTGGCTTCAAAAATTTGTGGCAGGTTTTGGTTATCGTTCCAGCTTTGCAGAGAGATGTTTTTACCCTCAACAACAGGATTATTTTTGTACCATTGTGCATCCAGATAAGTCTGGCGCAGCAGGGCAATCATACCCATCATAGAGCTTGGGTAGCTTTGGCTTGATGTGCCGCGGTTGAAAGAATAATGTGCCGATGCTTTTTCTTTTATAAGGGCCAAATTATCAGCTTCGTTTGCTAAAGAAACAAATGCGCCGGTGCCTCTTGCAATACCATCTTTTTGGTGTGTGAGTACAGCCCCAAAACCAATATCTCTTAAAGCTTTTGCTTTTGTGTCATCTGTACTAAATAATTTATAAGCTTCGGTTTCAGGTTTTATAGCCTGGTTCCAACCATAGGCACCTTTGGTGTTGGAAGTTAGTTGTTGTGTACGAAAAAAGCCAGCACCCGTTTGCGGTCTCTCCGTTGTTGCCATGCCGTAATCGCCGTACAAATCAATAAATGCAGGGTAAATAAATTTTCCCTTACAATCAACTACTACCGCATCTTTAGGTAAGGCTATATTGGCGCCAACAGCTTCAATTTTTCCCTTGCGGATAACCAGCGTGGCATTTTGTAAAGTTGTTTGTGCATCTTTTACAATGGTTGCATTTGTAAAAGCATAACAATCGCTTTTGGGGTTTGCAACATCATTTACAGGAAATGTTACTTGGGCATAAGTCGCCAGTGTAATTGTTGATAGCAGAAAAGTCAATATCAACCCAAATTTAAATTTTAACATGCATATTGGTTTTGGTGTACAAAATGGACGATAAATATAACATAACATTAGTTGTAATTGCATCCGCTTATATAATTAAGTTTTATTTTTGCCTTAATTAAAGATTTATATGAATATCAGCGATTATATTGAACATTATGTGCTGAAGCCCGATGTATTGGTAAGCGAAATTGAGGAAGCCTGCAATCAGGCGCTTGAATTGAAACTTAATGTGGTTTGTGTGCCTCCTTTGTTTGTAAAAAAAGCAAAATTGCTTACGGAAGATACTGCTATAAAAATTTCAACAGTAATAGGGTATCCGCTTGGCTACAGCGCTATTGAGGCAAAACTTTCTGAAATGGTTTTGGCTATTATTGATGGTGCTGATGAAGTAAAAATGGTAATAAATACCAGTGCTGTAAAAAACGGCGATTGGCAGTATCTGGCAGGAGAAATAAACACCGTTTTACCGGTTATAAGAAGCAAGGATAGAAAGATCACTGTGATTTTGGAAACAGGTTTGTTAACCGAAAATGAAATTATTACAGGCTGCGATATTTATGGGGCAGCCGGGGTTGATTTTATACAGGCTGGTACAGGTTTTGCAGAAGATGAGCAGGCTATTGAAAATATTGCATTAATCCGTAAACATCTGGCAGATCTAATACAGATTAAAGCAGGTCTAGAGATAAAAAATTACAGCTTTGCTCAAAAATTAATAAAGGCAGGAGCCAACCTTTTGTGTTGCAATAACAGTCTTGCACTTATTGAGGAATCTTTAAGACAGAATTAGAAAAACGTTTTAGTAAATTTGCATAATGATGAAGAGAATTATTTTTTTAATACTTATTGTAACTGCTGCTCCGGCTCTTTTTGCACAAACAGAACCTGATGAAGATACCAATGTGGTTGCAAAAGTTATTATTCATAAAGACCCACGGATTGATTTACTGGGAAAAGCCCAGTTAGAGGTTGCCAGAATATCTGCCAGGTATGGCAAAGGATAC
>JBBQPX010000121.1:0-8186 GCA_038216775.1 Chitinophagales bacterium | reverse complement strand
GGCAATTGCCTGGGTTTACTTTTATTGTGATTGCTTGATTTCTTGTTTCCTTGCCGCTTGTATCTTGTATCCTTGTCACTTGACTTATCTTATCTTATCTGTTAAAATATTTATTAACTGCTTCAACACGATTACTTACATGTAGCTTCTCATAAATATGATAAACATGTTTGCGCACAGTTTCAGTTGTGATGGATAATTTTTCTGAAATTTCTTTATATAAAAGTCCTGTTGAAAGCGCCGTCAGAATTTCATTTTCTCTGTTTGAAAGAACATCGAAAGGAGAACCAAAATTTGCAGTTATAGATTTGTTTTGAAAAGCGGTAACAACTTTACTGGCTATCTGGCTGCTCATGGGTGCACCACCATCAATTAATTCTTTTATTCCTTCTAAAAGTTTAGCCGGTTGCGTTTTCTTTAAAATGTAACCGCTTGCGCCAGAGGTTAAAGCTTCAAATATCTTTTCGTCTTCTTCGTAAATGGTACACATCATAAACAGAATTTCGGGGTTTGTACCTTTCAGCTCTTTCACTACATCTATTCCGTTCATGCCATCTCCTAAACCAATATCCATTAAAACCACATTTGGTTTAAGTAGTGGTAATTTTACCAAAGCCTCTTCGCCTGTAACGCAGGAGCCGGCCAGTATAAAATCATCTGATGTTTCTATAATCTGCTCTAATGCAAGGCGTATATCATTATTGTCTTCAACAATTGCTACTGATTTATTCATCTTGTTACAAAAGTGAACAAAATCAGGCAATTAAACAATACCCTAAAGTGGTAATTTTTTTATATTTTAGGTACGTAAAGGAGGTACTTGCTTGCAAAAAAATCTTGCGGAAATATCTTTTCAATTTCCCAAACCCTTGGTTTGCAATTGCTTTCAAAAACCTCGGTTGTTAAATCGCCACCTTTAAGGCAAATTAAACCATTAGGCACACCCGCAGTTTGAATTTTATTTTTTTGAATAAGTGGTTTGCTCCAATACCATAAATCTTTTAAAGGAGCAACGGCACGGGAAATTACAACATCAAATTTTCTATTTTTTATTTCTTCAGCACGGCCGTGTTGGGTGGTAAGGTTTTGTAATTCTATTGCTGCTGCAACCTCGGTAACAACTTTTAGTTTTTTATTAATACTGTCAACCAGGTGAAAATTTGTTTCAGGAAACATAATCGCAAGCGGAATGCCCGGAAACCCGCCACCACATCCAAGATCCATCACCTGTGAGCCTTTGGCAAATTCAAATTTTGCAGCAATAGCCAGCGAATGCAATACATGGTGCTCGTAAAAATTATCCATATCCTTGCGGGATATTACATTAATTTTTGAGTTCCAATCTACATATAAATCCTTCAACGCAGCGAATTGCGCCAATTGCTTTTCTGTAAAATCCGAAAAATATTTTTGTATTAATTCCATATAAAGCTAAATATTCATCTAATTACTTCATCTCCCCAATTTCCCCTTTAGGGGATAGGGGCTTGGTTAGGGGGCTTCTACCATCCCTTCTTCGGCCTTTTAAAAACTGCCACTGCAAATATCATGTAATAAAAAAACATCCAGATATCAATAAATAAAAAAGCAGGGTAAAGCGATTGTTCTTTTAATTTTTTCATACAAGGATATAAAACAATTGCCTGTATTAAAAAGCGTACCCCAAAAACTATGAAAGCCAACTCCCAGTTATATAAAATGGCTGTGGCTACCAATAAAGGATAAAACAAAATATGCGTAAACGTGTATAAACCTAATAAAAATTTATGTACCGGTTTATAATATTTTCCCGTGCTGTAATGCCTGTTCTTTTGTTTTATCCAGCCGTTCCATGTTTTGGGTGCATCGCTTAAAGTAAACGTATCTGCATCTATACTTATTTTGGTGTTTGTTTTTGTAGCGGCCATGTTTATAAACAAATCATCATCGCCACTTGGTATATTGTTGTGTGCCGAAAAACCCTTGTGCCTGTAAAAAATTGTTTTTTTATAGCTAAGGTTACGGCCTACACCCATGTATGGCGTGTGTGCTAAAGCGTAAGAAAAATACTGGAGTGCTGTGTGAAAAGTTTCCCAACGTACAATTTTATTTAGTAAACCTGGTTTTTTGTGATAGGCGCCGTATCCTAAAACTATCTCTGTTTTTTCATCAAATACTTCCTGCATCTTATCAATCCACAATTCGCTTGCAGGCACACAATCCGCATCGGTTAATAATACAATTTCGTGTTTGGCTGTTTTTATGCCAATGCTAAGCGGAAATTTTTTGCCCGGTATCAGTTTTGCTTCTTGCTTAAGCTCCACAACTTGTAGTTGTTTATATGTTTTTTGGTATTCTTCAAGTATGTATTTACTGTCGTCAAATGAGTTATCGTCTACCACAATTACTTCATGCGTAGTACTATATTGCTGAACAAGCGCTCCCGGAAGATTTTTTGCTAAATTTGCAGCCTCATCACGGGCACAAATAATTACTGATACCGGATGGGTTTGAGAAACGGCTTTTTGTTTTGGTTTGTAAGCAGCAAATCTTGCAAAAAAAAATAGGTAGTAAAAAACCTGAATAAGGGTTACCAGGCAAAATACATAAAACAGTATTAGCCAGAGTTGGGTAAAATTCATTTGGCAAAAATAGCAGTAATACCGATGTAAAATCATATTTGAATAAATAGCTTTTCTATCGGTATAAAACCATCTAAGATTTATTCATAAATCCGCCGAGGCGAATTATAAATAAATCAAGATCGTCTAATTAGACTTATTATTTTACAATTTTTACATAAGGAGGCAGATTTATTTTATGGCAGCATTACAGTTCGATTTACAGCATACAGATACCCAAACTAAAGCCCGTGCAGGCAAAATTACCACCGACCATGGTGAAATTTTAACGCCCATTTTTATGCCCGTGGGTACAGTTGGTAGCGTAAAGGCCGTAACCCAACAGCAATTAAAAACCGAGGTAAATGCACAAATAATATTGGGCAATACTTACCATTTATATCTGCGGCCGGGGTTGGAGGTATTGGAAGCTGCCGGTGGCCTTCATAAATTTAATGGTTGGGATAAGCCGATATTAACGGATAGCGGAGGTTATCAGGTTTTTTCTCTGGCCAATAACCGCAAACTCACCGAAGAAGGTGCTTTGTTTCAAAGCCATATTGATGGAAGCAAACATTTATTTACGCCAGAAAAAGTAATGGATATTCAGCGTGTAATTGGCGGCGATATTATTATGGCTTTTGATGAATGCCCGCCTTATCCCAGTGATTATAAATACGCTAAAAACAGCATGGACTTAACGCATCGCTGGTTAGACAGGTGTTTTGAAAGATTTAATTCCACACCCGATAAATACGGTTACACCCAAAACCTTTTTCCTATAGTGCAGGGAAGTACCTACAAAGATTTACGTACAGCTTCGGCTGAATTTGTTGCTTCTAAAAATGCAACAGGTAACGCCATTGGAGGTTTAAGCGTAGGCGAACCTATGGAAATGATGTACGAGTTTACTGAACTGTGTTGTGATATTTTACCTGTGGAAAAGCCTCGGTATTTAATGGGCGTTGGTACGCCGTGGAATATACTGGAAGGTATTGCTTTAGGTATAGACATGTTCGACTGTGTGATGCCTACCCGCAACGGCCGAAACGCCATGTTATTTACCAGTAACGGCGTTATTAATATTGACAATAAAAAATGGGAAAAAGATTTTTCAGTAATAGATGATGGTATTGACTGCCCGATGAGTAATTACTACAGCAAGGCTTACCTGCGCCATTTAATGAAAGCGAAAGAGTTTTTGGGACTTACCATTGCCAGCGTGCATAATCTTGCTTTTTACCTTTGGTTGGTGGGCGAGGCACGCAAACATATTATAGCAGGGGATTTTAATGGCTGGAAGGCTGAAATGGTTGTTAAATTGCAACAAAGACTCTAATGGTTCACAACCGTTTAACAAAAAACTAAACTGGTGGCACAATAATTGAAAAAAGCGTTTTTACCTTTTTATAATTATCTTTAAAACACTTAACTTTTAAACCAGTTTGTAATGAAGCAAAAATTATTCTACAGCCTGCTTGCTTTTTTAATGCCAATTATATCTTTTTGTCAGCAGGGTACGGTGCAAGATGCCAGTATTCCTAAAGATGCGCCGGTTGCGGTGGCAATGACCGATTTTAAAGGCAAAATACTACCTCATGAGATTGTGATTTTTAGAAGTGGTTTAAACGGACGTGAATACCAGGCGGTTACTGATAGCACCGGTAAATTTTTAACCCGTTTGCCAGCAGGCGATAAGTACGAAATATTTATTCTGGGTTTTAAAGATTCAACAAGTTATATAGTTTTAGAAATTCCGCCACTTGAGGGTAAAGCATACTACAAAAATCCATTTAAGGTAGATATTCAGTTTATGCCATCTAAAAGTTTTGTGCTGGAAGATTGTAATTTTGAAACTGGAAAAGCTGATCTGGAAGAAGAATCTTTTCCTGTAATTGATGAATTGGTTTCTTATTTAAAAAGAAAAGAAGATGAGCGGATTGAACTTGGCGGACATACCGATAATGTTGGTACTCCTAAAAATAATTTAATATTATCAGAAGCCCGGGCAAACACCGTACGTAATTATCTTATAGAAAAAGGAATAGACCCGAGCCGAGTAATTGCGAAAGGATATGGATTAACGAAACCAATTGCTGATAATAGAACTGCAGATGGGAAAGCACAAAACAGGAGAACGGAAGTAACTATACTGGAGAAGGCTGCGGAATAAACTGCTGTTTTTTACCGCTGTGGCATAAAAATAAATTATGAATGCATTTTATTAGCAGAGTTTTCTGCCTTAAAATGCATTCTTTTTTTTGAAGCCATTTGGAAACATAATGGCAAGTAATACAAAAATCAATAAAAAATTAAATTCAACGCCATTTCTGCCGCCGCCTACTACAAACCATCCTTCTTTAAAATGCACTAAAATAATCCCCATAATTAAAATAAAGATGGTGATAATACAGGCAGGCTTTATAAACCTGTTTAGTAACAAACATACAGCAGCAAAAAGGTGTGATAATTTTATAGCCCATGCGAGGTAAACGCCAACAGGAGCAAAACCAATCTCATTTAAATACAAGTTTCCAAAATCGTTGATGCCATTGTTGAACATGCCGGTAACACTGTGTACCAATAAAATCACTGCAACAGGAAAACGGAGTAACAATGTGCTATTTAAAATGGAGGTGTTTTTCATTATATTAGTTTTGTTGAAATAGAATCCCCAAAACTACCATAATTTCCACCACGGTTTTGTTTGTTTTGGACTACTATCTCTGTCGTCAATTATTTTTAGCATTTCTTGTATTCTTATTTCTGCTTCTGCTTTAGTGATGCCATTATAGTAGTCGTTTACAAATGGATGGTCAAAGTGTTGATGCGGTACAATTTCTGGTCTATTATTCCCTGACTTTGTAAAAACTGTTGTCGGAATACCAGCTTCACTAAAATCATAATCAGGTAAGTTATTACTCAACCAACCAAAATATTTTGCCTCGTGATTTTTATTCTTAAAATTATCTGAATAATCTTGAAAACTTTTCTCACTCAACGAAACCCAAAGTCCATATTCAAGATCTTCGCAATGATCAATAACTTTTTGTGTCAGAGTGCAACGAATAAATCTGTCTGTTTGGTCGCTGTGTGTAATAACGCAAAAATCATTGTTAAGTTCCCCTATATTTTTCTTGTCGTCTTCAGATAATGTGTCAAAGTTGGTTGGTGATGTATAAACTAGAGCTGGCCATTCTTGGTGGTCTTTACCACAACAGCTACACTTATACTTTATTGTTTCTGTCATTATTTCTCTATGAAATTTTGGAACGAAATCTGTCTTAATAAAATTAATTGTCAATTTAAAAATATACAAAGTTAAATTGGCCAACAAACAAAAAACCGCCCCGTTCAAAACGGGGCGGTTCAGCTATATCAAGATAATAATTGCTTATTCTCCTTTTGGCTCTTCGGTAGCCGCTGCATCGGTAGCATCTTCTTTTGGAGTTTCAGCCTTTGGAGCTTCCGCTTTTGGAGTTTCTGCTGGTGCTGCATTTTCTGCGCTATCCATTTTTGCCTTTAAGTCAGCTAAAACACTAAGATCACCTAAAGTTGATTTTTCAACCTTAGCCTGTAAGTTCTTTACAGCTTTTTTAGTAACCTCAAATTCAGCTTTCTTTTCCTTAATAACCGCTTGTTTCTCTTCTTCAATCACTGCTTCCCAAAGGCGAGCATGACTTAAAACAATACGCTTATCATTACGGTCAAATTCAATAACCTGGAATTTAGCAATCTCATCAATACCTACAGTTTTTCCATCTTCTTTAGCTAAGTGACGTGCAGGTGCAAAACCTTCCAATCCGTAAGGTAATTGTACAATTGCGCCTTTATCATCTTTCTTAACTACAGTTCCTTCATGCTCACTTCCTACAGGGAATGTTGATTCTAATGAATTCCATGGATCTTCTTCAATTTGCTTATGGCCTAACTGAAGTTTGCGTCCTTCCTGATCAATATTCATGATGATAACTTCAATTTCGCTACCAACTTTTGTATATTCATTAGGGTTGTTGAAACGCTTTAACCAGCTTAAATCGCTGATGTGAATCATACCGCCAATGCCGGTTGTTAATTCAACAAAAACACCGTACGGTGTAATGTTTTTAACAACACCCATGTGCTTGCTTCCTTCTGGGAAAGAGGCTTCAATTGTGCTCCATGGATCTTCAGTCATTTGCTTGATAGACAAACTCATTTTGCGGGTTTCTTTATCAAGAGTTACAACTTTAGCTTCGTATTCGTCGTTTAATTTAAAGAATTCTTTAGCGTTAATTGGCGTGTTAGCCCATGTAATTTCACTTACGTGTACTAAACCTTCAACACCCGGCATAATCTCAAGGAATGCACCGTAGTCTTCAATATTTACAACTTTACCTTTTACAATTTCACCTTCTTTCAGGCTCTCTGTAAGGGTATCCCAAGGGTGAGGCGTTAATTGTTTTAAACCAAGGCTGATACGTTTTTTATCATCATCAAAATCCAATACCACAACGTTCAGTTTCTGATCCATCTTCAACACTTCACTTGGATGGTTAATACGTCCCCATGAAATATCAGTGATGTATAATAAACCATCTAAACCACCTAGATCTAAGAATGCACCAAAATCAGTGATGTTTTTGATAGTACCTTCAAGTACCTGGCCTTTTTCCAGTTTACCCATAATTTCAGCTCTTTGAGCTTCAATATCACTTTCAATAAGTGCTTTGTGAGATACAACGGCATTTTTAATGGCTTCGTTAATCTTAACCACTTTAAATTCCATTGTTTTACCAACAAACTGATCGTAATCAGTAACTGGTTTAACGTCAATTTGAGAACCCGGTAAGAAAGTTTCCATACCAAACACATCAACGATTAAACCACCTTTAGTTTTGCTGGTAACCAAACCGGTAACAATTTCACCTGTTTTATTAACCTCAACAATTCTTTCCCAGGCACGTGTAGTGCGGGCACTCTTACGGCTAAGGTTTAAATTGCCAGAACGGTCTTCTTTTTGAACAACCATTACTTCTACAACATCTCCAACCTTAACGCCACCTGGCATGTCTCTGAATTCGTTTAACGAAATCAAACCATCGCTTTTAAAGCCAATGTTAACAACAGCATCAGTTTTTGTTAATGATTCGATGGTAGCCATAATCATTTCGCCATCGTTAATTTGTTTGAAGGTGTTGTCGTACACGTCATCGTACTTAGCTTTTTCTGCAGCAGTGTAGCTAGTTACGTTACGTTTGTCAACGCTCCAGTCAAAATCGTCGTGGGCGGTAGCAACTGTTTCTTCAACAGGCGCTTTAATTTCCATGTCAACAACAGGTTGTGCTGCTTCAGCAGTTACTTCTGGTGTTGGTTCTGTTTCATTTACATCCATAATTTCTTCAGGCACGTTTGTTGTCGCAGCAGTTTCGCTTCCCGATAAATCGGAACCAGAACCTTCCTGTGCATCTGCGTTTAAGTGTTTGTTTATAATAAATGACATAAAATAACCCCGTATTTTTTAAACGGGATGCGAAGGTAGTATTATTTGGCTGATTAATGCCTGTAAATTGATGGTATTTTGGCTCTCATGGCTCATTTCAGCAG
>JBBQPX010000120.1:0-8188 GCA_038216775.1 Chitinophagales bacterium | reverse complement strand
GAAGCACATAGCAGCAAATCGGTTGCCGGGTGCAAATTATTTATTGTCGATTAACAGTAACATCTTTATCAGCATGCGTAAATTTATGCACGGCATCTTTCTTCCTTATCATTTTAATAGCCTGCACTAACGCAGTTATGGCGAAAATGCCGCCTATTACCCAATTTATATATTGCTGACTGTTAGCGATTCTTTGCACCAGCCATTTGCCTCCAAAAATAAAAACACAATTACCTGCCAACGTACCCAACCCTATGCCGATAATGTAAATATTATATTGATTTTTTACAGGCTCTAAAACTTTTTTTGTAAATAACACGGTACTCCATCCAAACCAAAAAGGAATTTGTACGGGGTTAATGGCACACATAAACATACCTAGTAAAAAACGGTGCATATTGTTTTCCAGAAAAACATTTTTTGCGTCTTCGCCCTTTGTAGCGGCTGCGTAAAAACTACCTGCGGCCAAAGCGATGATAATGATTAGGGTAAACCATTCCATCGCTTTCATTAATTTTTCCTGCTTACGAATCCAGTCGATACCAATTAGAGAAATGCGGACGTAAATCATCTCGACCAACAAAGATCCAAAGGAAAAATATATAGCTTGTGTAATGCTCTCCTGTATGCCAATTTGCATGGCTGCCACATTAAGCGTGCCTAGCGGCAACGAGCCAAGAAAACTTATGGCTAAACCCCAGAGAAATACACGAATTAATTTAGGCATTGAGCAAAGATAGTAAGCGAGGATTACATCCCGTATTTTGTAAAAAGAAGATTAAAATTTTGCTGCAAAGTTATTTAGCCGAAACGGATAGAGATAGTGTTAAACTATCTGATAGCGAAACACTGTTGCCGCCAACACCAAAATCTCTCCGGTTAATGGTAAACTGCCCGTCAAATACATAACCACCATCTTTGGGCGTAGCTCCAAAACCAAACTCTACTGGTTTGGTAACGTTTTTAATAGTAACGTTACCATATACATAAAACCTGCCGGCAATTGAAGACTGCGTAACTTTTGTACTTTTAAAATGAATAGTTTTATAAGTAGCTACATCAAAGTATTCTGCTTTTTTTAAATGTCCGTCGCGGCTGTCATTATCTGTATCGATAGTGGATGCATCTACTGTCACGTCAAAAATTGTTGCCGAGTAGTTCGCAGGATCAAATTTTACAGTGCCTTTCAGTCCTGTAAAATCGCCACCGGTTTTTATACCAAAGTTTTTTATAACAAAATGCACTTTACTATCAGCATCTACCGGCGTGTAAGATTTTTGCGCAAATGCGAAAGCGGAACAGCTTAATAAAACAATAACAAGTATGTAATTCTTTTTCATGTACAAGTTTAGTTAAAATTATAAGAAACACCAACTTCAAAGCCTTACATTTTCTTTTAGAAGCTATCGTTACTGTAGCCTGAAGCTGTTGTTTACACCTCCTTATCGGTTGTATATTATACAAACAGAAACTGAAAGCTATCTTCATACACCAACAATCGTTCCACATATATCTAGCAAAAAACTTCAGCAGGCAAGTTGCCTTTTAATACAATAATCAGTATGGCTATATCAACTTCAACTATTATAAATTCTTTGCCATTTGCCGGTAAACGCCTGTTTTGCGGCCACTTAGCAAAATGGTTAAGCTGATAGAAAAAAGCAATCCTGCTTTGGCCATTACGCTCAAAATTGTTTTTTTATTATCAAAAGCAAATCTATTATTGCTGTATTTTAAATGTATTGGTAAGGATGACAAGCAAAATATTTTAACAAATAAGCAACATTGTTTGTTAGTGTCTATACGTAGGGAGATACAAAAGGTTGAAAAAATTAGCGCTTAGCCGCTCAAAGCAATCCAATATATTTACCGCAACGTATTTGAGTCTACTAAAGAAACCCCTGTTTAATGCATGATTAATTTAACGAACAGATCATATCAAAAAGAGTTGCTGGACAACGATGATATTTCATTTGCCGATATAAAGCAAACGATGAAGGAACTTAACACCATCAATAAATATCTTGGCGGGCATGCCATAACCATCTCGGGTGTTAAGGCGTTAATTGAAAACAACGCTACATCCGGGCCAATTTGCATTTGCGAAATTGGCAGCGGCGGCGGTGATAATTTAAAGGCAATAGCAGCTTATTGCAAAAGCAAAAATATTGCTGCAACCTTTATTGGCATTGATATAAAACAGGAATGTATTGACTATGCAGCCCAAAAATATCCTGAACTTAATGCAACCTGGATTGCCAGCGACTATCGCCTGGCAGATTTTGGAGATCAAAAACCCGACATCATTTTCTCCTCGCTTTTTTGTCATCACTTTACAAATGAGGAGCTAAAGTTTATGTTACAGTGGATGAAACGGAAAGCCCAACTTGGTATTTTTATTAATGATTTACATCGTCACCATTTTGCTTATTATAGCATTAAATGGATGACGGGTTTGTTTTCGAAATCCTTTTTGTCTAAAAACGATGGCCCGCTTTCTGTAGCAAGAAGTTTTACTAAAACAGAATGGGCATCTATTTTTAAAACAGCTGGTATAGGCGGTTTTTCCATACATTGGCGATGGGCATTTCGGTACCTTGTGGTTTGTAAAAATGATTGAGCAAAAAAAATATGACGTTTGCATTATTGGCGGCGGCCTTGCGGGGCTTGTAAGTGCCATTCATTTAGGTAAACCCGGTTTATCTGTTATTTTGGTTGAGAAGAATGAATATCCCAAACACAAAGTTTGCGGCGAATATATTTCCAAAGAGGTATTGCCTTACCTGCAATTTCTGGATGCTGACCCTATGACAGTTGGCGCAAAAAGCATCAACCGGTTTTTACTAAGCACCATTAACGGAAAAACCACAGAAGCTACACTGCCATTGGGCGGCTTTGGTATTAGCCGGTATGTACTGGATAATTTTCTACTCCAAAAGGCAAAGCAAAATAATTGCATAATATTGCAAGATTCAGTTTCAGCTGTTGTTTTCAACAATGATATGTTCAATATCTCAACCAAACAAGGACACGAAATTACTGCCACTATTGTAATTGGCGCATATGGCAAAAGAAGCAATCTCGATGTTAAACTCAACCGTTCCTTTATACAACAGCAATCTCCTTTTGTTGCCGTAAAAACTCATATGCGGGGAAGCTTTCCCGAAGACTTGGTGGCACTGCATAATTTTAAAGGTGGCTACTGTGGGGTTTCGCAAGTTGAAAACGGGAATATTAATGTTTGCTATATAGCTAACTATAAAAGTTTTCAGCGGTATAAAAATATTGATGCTTTTAACCGGGAAGTGCTTTGCCAAAATCCGCACCTGAAAAATATTTTTGAAAATGCTGTTCCTGTTTTTGAGCAGCCACTAACCATCAGCCAGATTTCATTTTCAAATAAAACAGCCATTGAAAATCATATGCTGATGTGTGGCGATGCTGCGGGCATGATTCATCCGCTTTGCGGTAATGGAATGGCCATGGCAATACACAGTGCCAAAATAGCATCGGAATTGATAATCGCTTATTTCAACAAAAAGACAACAAGGCAGCAGTTGGAAAATGAATATGCTTTGCAATGGAATAAAACCTTTAAAAAGCGGATAAAAGCAGGCCGGATTTTACAAAGTTTTTTTGGGAAAGATAATCTGGCAAGAGCCATGATGTACGGCGTTACACATATACCCGGTATATTGCCAGCGATGATAAAACAAACCCATGGTAAACCTTTAGAGGTAGCATTGGCGCCAAAGTAAGAAAATCAAATCCATTTATAAACCATTAACCAAAGCCCCATCGGGGCGACATTTCTTCGTTTATCAGTGAGCTGTCAGAAAAAATACCGCCCCGATGGGGCTTTTGCTATTTTTGATGTGTTGGCACTACCAAAGTATCGCCTCTATGAGGCTGAAGACGATTGAGGCGACTCTAAAATTTCTAGATTGCTTAAAAAGCATTTAGCAGTTTAAACTACTGATAACAATTTTCCCCAAGTAGTGACATTCAGGCATCATAGCCTAAGATAAGCACCCTCAATAAACTTCCATTTACCAAACAAACGTCGGTTTGATAAAATACCATTATTTTTAATGAATCAGCATCTACAAAGGGTTATAGTACGTAAATTAGGTAGCAGAAAAATAATACAAATTGCCAATAGCCTTTAATACGTAATTTGGCTTAAAGTTGGTTGACAGTATATCAGAAAAAATAAGCATGAGCGTAAAAATAAAGACAGTAGCAAAGGAATTACCCCCGTATTATAAAATTACTGAAGACATAATACCATTTGTTGAAACCTGGCTTGCCGGGCAGGATGAAAGATTTATAAGAAAAGTTATTAAAATTTTCGGCAACGCAGGCGTTGATAAACGATATTCCATCATGTCTCCGGAGGAAGTATTTACCAATTTATCTTTCGAAGAAAAAAACAACATTTATATTAGAGAATGTACCAAGCTGGCAGAGGCTTCGCTAAAAAAAGCGTTGGACAAAGCCAATTGGCAGGCTGATGAAATTGATTACCTGATAACTGTAAGCTGCACGGGTATTATGATACCATCGGTAGATGCGTATTTGGTTAACAGCTTAAAAATGAAACAGGGCATTGTAAGGCTGCCAGTAACAGAAATGGGTTGCGCTGCGGGCATATCCGGAATTATCTATGCCAAGAATTTTTTAAAAGCGAATCCCGGTAAAAAAGCGGCTGTTGTTGCTGTTGAATCTCCAACGGCTACTTTTCAGTTAACGGATTATTCCATGGCAAATATCGTAAGCGCCGCCATTTTTGGCGATGGTGCTGCCACAGTTTTATTATCTTCCTGCCCGGAGGATGAAGGGCCGGAAATTATTGCAGAAGAAATGTATCATTTTGCTGATGCGATTCATATGATGGGGTTTAAAATAACAAACACAGGCTTGCAAATGGTATTGGATGAGGCAGTACCCGAAACCATTTCGGAACATTTTCCAAAAATTGTTCATCCTTTTTTGGAGAGAAACAATTCAAGTATTGAAGAAATTAACCACTTGATATTTCATCCCGGAGGAAGAAAAATTGTGCAAACGGTAGAAGAGTTATTTGGCTCACTGGGTAAAAATATCGACGATACCAGAGAAGTTTTAAGGCAGTACGGAAACATGTCGAGCGCAACCGTGTTGTATGTTTTAGAAAGATTTTTAGACCGGGACACACCCAAAGGCGATAAAGGATTAATGCTTAGTTTTGGCCCGGGTTTTTCTGCACAAAGCGTTTTATTACAATGGTAAAAGAATTTGAAAATAAAAATTACTGGGCTTTAATACTTGGCGGCTCTGCGGGGCTCGGCTTAGCATCTGCAAAAAAACTGGCAGCGCATGGTTTCAATATTATTATTATACACCGCAACAGCCGGCAAGATGCTGCTATGCTTGACGAAGAATTTAATAAGATAAGAGCAACCGGCGCAGCATTATTAACTTTTAATAAAGATGCTATGTCGCCGGAAAAGCGGCAGGCAATGATAATTGACATTAAAGAAAAACTTGGTGAAGCAGGCAAAATAAAGCTGCTGCTGCATAGTATTGCCAAGGGAAATTTAAAGCCAATGGTAGATGATGAAAAGCCTTCGTTGCAAAATGATGATTTTCATTTAACGCTGGAATCCATGGCTATTAGTTTATATGATTGGACAAAACTTATTTTTTTAGAGAAATTATTTGCCACTGATGCAAGAATTCTTAGTTTTACCAGCGAAGGAAACCGGAAAGCAGTACACAGTTACGCTGCCGTATCTGCCGCCAAAGCGGCGCTTGAAGCTATTACCAGAAATATTGCGTTGGAATTTGCGCCTTATGGTATAAAAGCGAATTGCGTGCAGGCTGGTGTAACAGATACCGTATCTTTCAGGGCTATTCCGGGGCATGAGCAAATAAAAGAATACGCTATTAAACATAACCCAAATAAACGGCTTACAACACCCGAAGATGTTGCAAATGTTGTTTATTTGCTGTGCAAAGATGAGGCTGCCTGGATAAATGGCACAACCATTATTGCCGACGGGGGGGAACATATAAATTAATTTATGACAGCACACGAAATACTAAAACTACTACCTTACTCCACGCCTTTTTTATTTGTAGATGATGTTACAGAAGTTTCGGAAGACGGTATAACCGGCAACTTTACTTTTACAAAAGAGGAATATTTTTACCAGGGTCATTTTAAAGAATTCCCCATTACACCCGGCGTAATACTTACTGAAACCATGGCGCAGATTGGGCTAGTGTGTTTAGGTATTTATTTACTACATGATAAAGTTAACACCAAAGAATTGCCAAAATTTGCGCTTACGTCCACTGAAATAAATTTCAGAGCACCCGTTTTTCCTGGGGAAACTGTAACGGTAATATCAAAGAAAATGTACTTCCGTTTTAATAAATTAAAATGCGAGGTAGAAATGCGCAACAGCGAAAATAAACTAATAGCCAACGGAACTATTTCAGGAATGATAAAAGCGGGCGGTTGAGCAACAGGGTTGTTATAACAGGCCTTGGTGTGGTAGCGCCGAACGGCGTAGGTTTAACTGAATTTACACAAGCCATAAAGAAAGGCATCTCCGGCATTCGTTTTTTTAAAGAATTGCAAGCCTTAAATTTCTCCTGCTGCATTGGCGGAAAGCCAGAAGTATCGGAGGAATTAAAACTGCAATACCTCACTCCTCTTCAATTAAAAAATTTTAGCAGCAACGGTATTTTGTATGGCTGCATGGCAGGCATGGATGCCTGGAACGATGCCGGCTTGCCTATTGACGAAAACGCTGCACCCGATTGGGATAGCGGCACCGTTTTCGGCACCGGCACCACAAGCGTTGAAAAATTTACAGAATCAGTTTATAAAATAGATGCCGGCGACGTAAAAAAACTTGGCAGCACATCAGTTGTGCAAACCATGGCAAGCGGCATATCTGCTTACCTTGGCGGCATACTTGGTTTAGGCAATTTGGTTACCACCAATTCTTCTGCCTGTTGCACAGGCACCGAAGCAATTGTTATGGGTTTTGAAAGAATACAGTCTGGCAAAGCAAAGCGTATGCTAGTTGGTGGTTGCAGCGATGATGGGGCACATATTTGGGGCGGTTTTGATGCCATGAAAGTGATGACTTACAAACACAATGACAACCCCGAAAAAGCTAGCAGACCAATGAGTGCAACCGCAAGCGGCTTTGTACCCGGCAGCGGCGCAGGGGCTCTTGTTTTGGAATCTTTATCGAGCGCTTTGGAACGTGGCGCAACTATTTATGGAGAAATTATTGGCGGCGCATTAAATGCAGGAGGACAGCGAAACGGCGGCAGCATGACAGCACCAAATAACGAAGCCGTGCAACGCTGTATAAAAGACGCCGTTGCAAATGCTGGTATTAATGCTGACGAAATAGATTTAATAAACGGGCATTTAACTGCTACCATAAAAGATACCGACGAAATACAAAATTGGGCCATGGCTTTAAACAGAAACGGCGATAATTTCCCTTATATACATTCGCTGAAAAGCATGACAGGCCATTGCCTTGGCGCCGCAGGTGCCATAGAATCTGTTGCAGCCGTATTATGTTTAAAAAACAATTTCATTTTTCCAGCTGTTAATTGCGAAGATGTACACCCGGGAATTGCGGCAATCATCAACCCAGAAAAAATACCGGGCACAATTATTGAAAACATTAATTTACAGGTAATAGCAAAAGCAAGTTTTGGTTTTGGAGATATTAATGCCTGCATCATTTTTAAAAAATACAAATAATGAATACCGAAGAATTAATGGCATCGTTAAAGGAAATTGTAAAACCTTACGTGAAGAATGAAGAAGGGTTTAATAACATGACTGAAGAAACCGATTTTTTAAAAGACCTCAAAATAAATTCGGCCAATCTTATTGATGTAATACTTGATATTGAAACGGCGTTTGATATTGAAATAGACAACGCATCTATGGAAAAAATGATTACTGTAAAATCGGCCCTGGAAATAATTGAAACCAAACTTGCTGCAAAATGACGGGCAATGATATTGTAGATATTGCCACCGCAGCAGTTGAAAGTAACTGGAAACGTAAAGGGTTTATCGAAAAAATATTTACGCATCAGGAGCAACAATACATCAGCCATTCAGCAACACCGGAGCAAATGGTTTGGCGGCTTTGGACTATGAA
>JBBQPX010000119.1:0-8199 GCA_038216775.1 Chitinophagales bacterium | reverse complement strand
CTCCTTATTGCAAAGGAAAAATATCAAACGAAGATCCTTTCTTTTTTGGTGAAAATGGTATACGTATGTTAAGGCGGCAGCAATAGGCCTTGGTGGAAGCACAAAGAAATTTTACATATTTTTAGTTAAGGCAACTTATTTAGTAATCCTCATCACTATCTTAAACATGATGGTACCAAATAAATTTTCTACAAAAATTTTTTATAATCCTGATGAAATTTATGTAACAGCAATTGTAAGGAAGTGGTATTCTACGAAAATTTGTTGGTGAAAAAGGCTTCGCAAAATGCACCAACAAATAAAAAAAGATGAAAGCAGTAACCGCACCGCTGCATTCACAATCTTTGGCAAAGTTGTAGTGTCGTGATATTTCTACAAAAACAAACTTACTTACACTATAAGTTACTGACTTAAGCAAGATTACATTTGTAAAGAAAAATTTAACCAATTATACCAAACAAACGTACTTAATTTATAAGTATCTTATTTACAATTGTTTATGTTGATAAATTTGAGAATTGCAGGTTTTAAACAATTTACAAATTATCACATTGAATTTTTAAAATCCATTACCCAGATAAATCATGAGCAGCAAAGCATCAATTATTGTTAAATCCACAGCCAATACTGCCAGTTTGTTTGGCATCCCTTATAATTTCTCCAACAGTATTCTAAAAATCAAACCCGAAAATTATATTACACTCACGCTTACCATCCCTGCGGTAACTTACAAAAATGTTTTAGCTGAAATTTTTTCAGAAACAACGGTTGACAATTATGAAACGTTGATAAACTGCACTGATGATTTATTGTGGAGTTTGGACCCAGACTTTAAACTTATAGCAGCAAACAACGCATTTGTAAACGACCTGTACAATTTGGTTTCGGTAAGGTTTAAGCCCGGAGATTTTTTATTGCAGAAAAATATTTTTACGCCGGATTTGTTAGCATACTGGAAACGCTGCTATAAAAAAGCGTTAGCTGGCAAATCATTTAAAGAAGAAATACATTTTCCAAAATTTAACCAAAGAGAAGAATCCTGGACAGACACAAGCTTTAAACCAATTTATAAAAATGATATTATAGTAGGCGTTGCCTGTCACTCAAGAAACACAACAGATAAGAAAAAAATTGAAGTAAACATAAAAGTTGTAAATGAAAGGCTAAGAGCTGCGCAAAAAGTTGCAAAAATAGGTAGTTGGGAAACCAATCTTAAAACATTGGAAGTAGTATGGTCTGATGAAACTTTTAAAATTTTTGAAATTGATCAGTCTGCCTGCACTTTAACCCATCCGCAATTTATAGAGTTTGTACATCCAGATGATAGAGGTGAAGTTGAAACCGCATTTATAAAATCGCTAAGCAATAATAATATAAATACTATTGAACATCGTATAATAACAGGCAACGGCTGCGAAAAAATTGTAGAAGAGCATTGGCAAATATTTTGTGATGCTGCAGGTAATCCTCAACTTGCTACAGGAACTTGCCAGGACATAACCGAACGTAAAAAATCTCAGATAAAACTTCATGATAGCGAATTCCGTTATGGATCTTTGATAGAACAGGCGCATGATGCCATTTTTATTGCAGATTCAACACAAAATATTATTGACATCAATCCCAGCAGTTGCAAATTACTCGGCTACAATAAAGAAGAGTTTTTAAAACTCACGATTGGGGATCTTTTTAATGCAGAAGATCTTATATCAAACCCTTTTAAACTTAACGAATTATTTTCAGGAAAAGTAGCCAGTAGCGAAAGGAGATTTAAAAGAAAAGACGGCACTATATTATCTGGCGAAATAAACGCAAGGATTTTAAACGACGGGCGTTTTGTAGTGTTTGCCCGTGATATTACTGAAAGAAAAAAAACAGAAGAAGCTTTGAAAGCTTCTTTTGATGAAAAGAATACGATTCTGGAAAGTATTGATGATGGCTTTTTTGCCATTGACAATAATTCGCTGGTAACTTACTGGAACAGGAAAGCAGAAATATTACTGGGAGAAAAACGAGAAACAGTTATTGGTAGAAATTTGCAGGAAATTTTTGCCAGGCCAGACGCTGATATATTTTCAAATAATTGTCAAAAAGCCATTAGGGAGCAAAGTACGGTTCGTTTCGAAGGCTTTTCTCACCGCACAAATAAATGGTTTGCCGTAAGTGCTTTCGCATCAGCAAGTGGTTTATCTGTTCATTTTAAGGACGTTACAGAGCGAAAACAATTTGAAGAGAAAATAAAAGAGAGTGAATTGCGATACCGGTCGGTTATTGAACAAGCAACAGATACAATTTGTATAGCAGATTCGTCTTTAAAGTTTATTGAAATAAATCCTGCCGGGTGCAGGTTGCTTGGCTATTCAAGGCACGAAACACTGCAGCTGTACCTACCCGATTTACTATTTAACGAAGATCTCGAAATAAACCCATTTAAATTTAATGAGTTAAAAGAAGGGGAAGGAATAACTAACGAATGTAGAATTAAAAGAAAAGATGGAAGCGCTGTTGACGTGGAATTAAGTACAAAAATGCTGGAAGATGGTAGAATTATTATGTTTGGGCGGGATATTTCTGAAAGAAAATTAGAGGCCCAGAAATTGATTGAAAGTAACCGGCTTTACAATCTAATAAGCAATGCCACCAATGATATGGTTTGGGATTGGGATTTAGTAACCGATACAGTGTATCGCAATAGTGAAGGGTGGAAAAAAATATTTAGAACTAAGGATAATAAAAATTTAGTTGGGCTTACTTATGATTGGGATGAAAGGATACATCCTGACGATAAGGATAAAGTTTCACAAATAATCGAACAAATAAAAAATCCTGAAAAAGATTTTTTTGAAGTGGAATGCCGGGTTTTGCGGGACGATGGAAGCTATGCCTATGTACACGACAGAGCGCATATTATACGAAATGCAAAAGGCAAAGCAGAAAGACTTATAGGTGCCACACAGGATATAACGCAAAGAAAAGAAGCAGAATTTCAAGTACTTAAAAGTGAAATACAATTTAGATCGCTTGTACAAAACAGCTCCGACCTTACGGGCATATTGGATGATAAAGGATATTTTTTATACAGCAGTCCTACCGTAAAAAGAATTTTGGGTTATGATGGTGAATATATGACAGAAAAAAATGCGTTTACGTTTGTGCATCCGGATGATATAAGCATGGTCAAAAATCATTTACAAAAAATTCACACGGAGCCTGAAGATAAATTAAGCTTTATTTCTTTCCGGTTTAAAAATAGTAGTGGCGAGTGGAGGTGGTTGGAAAGTAAAGTTACTGATATGAGTAACAATGCAGAGATCAGGGGTTATATTTTTAATGCACGGGATGTAACCGAAAGAAAAATAGCAGAGGCGGAAATTGAAAAATTATCATTAATTGCCAGGGAAACAACTAATGCTGTAATCATTACCGACGCTGCAGGTAAAATTGTTTGGGTTAATGAAGCATTTACTACAATAACAGAATTTAAAGGGTATGAAGTAACGGGTAAAAAACCTGGCGATTTTTTACAAGGCGAACAAACAAATCTGGCAGTTGTAAGAATAATGCGAAATAAATTGAAAAAGATGATTCCGTTTGAATGCGATCTCATCAATTATTCAAAAACCGGTAAAAAATACTGGATCCGCATTCAATGCCAGCCGCTTTTTGATGATCAGGGAAAACTAAAAAACTTCTTTGCCGTTCAAACAGATATTACCAAGGAAAAAGAGGCTGAAGAAATCTTAAAAAAATCAGAAGAAAGATACCGTTACCTCTTTAATAATAACCCTGCCAGTATTTTAATTTGGGATATTGAAACCTTAAAATTACTGGAAGTAAATGATACGGCTGTACGTCTTTATGGATACAGCCAAAAAGAGTTTCTTACAAAAAACTTACTAAACCTGCGCACAGAAGATAAACATAACGAAATAATAAAATTCGCACAAACCGCACGAGAGTGCCCCGGCTTAAAAAAAGTTGGTATATGGAAACATATTAATAAGGCCGGCGAAGAAATGTTTATGGAAATTACATCGCATCGTATAGAATACAAGGGCAAGCCCGTGATGCTGGCTTTGGGTAATAACATAACAAAAAAAGTATTACTTGAAAATGAACTCGATACGGAAAGACTTTTAAAGCAGCAGGAAATTACACAGGCTGTTATTTCTGCACAGGAGTTGGAACGGCAGGAACTTGGCAGCGAACTTCACGATAATATAAATCAAATTTTAGCAGGCTCAAGGCTTTATCTGGGTTTGGCTACAAAAGAATTAAAAATTAAACATGCCTATTTAACCGAAGCAGATAGCCTTATAAATACCGCTATTATCGAAATTCGAAACCTATCTCATTCACTAATTCCGCCATCATTAAATGATTCCGAGCTGCTTGGCGCCATTGCGAATATTGTAAAAATTACGCAACAAACAGCAGATGTAATAATAACTGTACAGGCCTTGGGATTTGATGAAAGTTGCCTGGCAGATAATTTAAAACTAGCTATTTACAGAATAATTCAAGAACAATTTAATAATATCCTTAAGCACGCTCACGCTAAACAAATAACGCTTAAACTATTTCAACATGGTGAAAAAACGGTGTTGAGCATCAAGGATAATGGAATTGGTTTTAATACCAAAGAAAAGGCAAAAGGTGTGGGACTGATAAATATAAAAACACGGGTTTCTTTATTTAACGGAGAGCTAGCCATCATTTCCTCACCGGGAAAAGGTTGCGAAATTCGGGTTGTTTTTAAATAAGAAAACCACTTAATTTTTTACACAGGCATTTGCACAGAAAAATATACTTTTAGCAAAACCATTATTATTGCTTGATATAAAAAAGGCATTTTCGGCCTACACATCTATTATCAGCCTTAATACGTAAATAGTTTTGTGAAAAAACTATTTACGCAAACAGCATGTAGCATTTTATTTTTTTGTATTTCAGGTACTGTTACCGCTCAATTAATTGATAACAGCTCCACCTTTAGAAATATAAACCGTAAAAGCTATTTTCGCTTTCATTACGATAACGACTATTTTACAAAAACTGATGAGTACTATACGCAAGGGATTACATTTGAGTATGTTAGCCCGGTAATAAAAAGGTTTCCTTTAACCAAACTTCTCTGGCATCCTTTTAAAACAAGCCCACTGTATGGTTTAAGTTTAAATTTATTTGGCTACACCCCTACCACCATTTTAAGTGATACTATTTTGTTTGGCGACAGGCCATATAACGCAAACATATCTTTAAAAACATTTCTTATTCAGGTTGATGATGTACACAAACAGCAGCTATCAGCTGCAATTAGTATTGGTGTAATGGGTCCGGCTGCACTGGGTTTCGAAATACAAGATAATATTCATCGCTGGTTAAAAAATCCGCGGCCGCATGGCTGGCAATACCAAACTAAAAATGATATTATTGTAAATTATCAGCTTAATTACGAAAAACAACTGGTTAGTGCAGGCAATAATTTTTTACTAAATGCAACAGGCGAAGCAAGGCTCGGCACACTTAACGACAGGCTAAGCGGTGGTATAAATTTTATGGCTGGCCGTTTTAATAAAAGATTTGAACAGGCGGGCGCTAAAATGAAAAAGGCAGAATATTATTTCTATACACAGGCTCGTACAAATTTGGTAGGTTACGATGCAAGTATGCAGGGCGGTTTATTTGCCCGCAATAATCCTTATGTAATTGCTGCCGCAGATATTAACCGAGTTACTTTTCAGGCAGATGCGGGTATTATTGTAAATTTTAGAAAGTTGTATCTCTCCTATACGCAATCTATACTTACCAAAGAATTCCGTACAGGTAAATCTCACCGTTGGGGCGGTGTTAGTGTTGGGTTTGCGTTGTAAATATTACCAGATATTACGAGGGCAACTGCTTCCGTATTTGTTCCCAATTAAAAAGCCAATAACAACTTCGTGTGTGCCTTTGGTATAAGCTTGTAAACGGCTGCTGGTAGCATGTTCATAAGCATAACTTATATTGAAGGTGTTAGATACATTAACGCCTAACATGCCAGAGTAGCCACCTACAAGGTCAGCATACCTGTAACTTGCACCAACCCATATAAAATCCTGATATTGCAACTTTACGTTTGCGTGTAATGCAGTAAGCTGTGGTTTCCAGTACTGCACCATTACTGATGGCAAAATAGAAACGTCATCAGACGCAGCAAAACGATAACCTGCTGTTCCAAAGAAATTCGGAGTAAAGGTTTCGCCATAATTTGCATCTTTAACAAACTTTACTTTGCCAGGAATAATATTTAAAACAGAAACACCAACAAAATATCTTGCCGAATACAACCACAAGCCTGCCCCTATTTCTGGTTTTATCTTATTTATTGAGCCGTTCTTATAACCAATAGCCGGGTCGTTAGGATCTAGGTTCCCCCACTCTATTTTTGATCGGTCTATACTTACACTGCTAACACCAACATTTATGCCGGCAGACAGCGCAGTTTTTGCATTTAACGGCATGTGATAGGCGTATGAAGCTGCTGCCGACCAGCGGCTTATGTAACCGGCTTTATCATTTATAACCTGTAAGCCAACACCATGGTGAGCAGGCGATACAGCATATTCATCCCATGCTTTCGGTCCACCCGGATTGTCGCCAGGTACCTGAAATGAAGTTGCATTTGTACGCAAATCTTTTTTACCAATTGGCCCATGTATGCTAAGATAACTGGTTACCGGCGCTCCATTAATACCCGCCCACTGGTTACGATAACTAAGTTTTACGTCGGTATAGTTTTCAATACCGGTAATACCTGGGTTAAGTATGTAATTATTTAAAATGTACTGCGTGTAATATGGTTTAGCCTGCCCAAATGTTGCAAATCCTGTAAAACAAAGTATAGCGGCTATCGAAAATATTTTCTTCATGCGTTTCAGCTTTTTTCACCTGGGTATGTTCAAATTCCCGTTAATAAAGTTCAATCATTATGATTGATAAAAATGTTAATTCCTTTTATAAATTTACAGCGATGCATTCGCACACATCGCTGTAAATAATTTTATTTAATGATGGTTACATAACCTGTAATTGGGTCGCGGCCACTACCCGGCTCAATAATGTAATAGTAAGTATCAAAAGGCAATGGTTTACCTTTCACGGTACCATCCCATGGTTTGTTATATCCTTTCGATTCAAAAACAAGCTGCCCGCTTCTTGTAAATATCTGCACCCTGTTTTCAGGATAAGTATTTAAGAAATCTATTCTCCACTCATCATTTATACCATCATGGTTTGGCGTAAATGTATTTGGTATTGTTGGGAACCTAAGTAGTTTAACAAATACCGACTTGCTTAACGCACATCCACCTTGTCCGGTAACTGTTAACGTGTAAGTCATATCAGTTAGTGGTTTAACCACCGTTGGATTTCTAACATTATTTTGATTTAAATATTGACTTGGTGTCCATAAATACTGTGGTTGTCTTGCATAAACGCTTGGCTCCAATGTTATTTGTCCACCTTCCAAAACAGATCTGTCTGGTCCTATATTTATATAAGGATAAGGGTAAACAGTGAATGGTTTATAAGGATTAGTAACCGGTAGTTTGTTAATAGTATCACTGTGGCAACCGAAACTATTCACTGTATACATCGTAATAATATAAGTAGCAGTGTCAGGATATGTATGCGTTACCGGATTATTTGTTGCAGATGTTCCATCTCCTAAATTCCAGAACCACTTATTTACAATTCCATCTTTGCCATCGGTATTATCTGTGATGGTAACATTATCGCCAATACAAACGGCTTGTTTGTTGAAAACAAAATCAGCCTTTGGTTGAGGATGTATAAAATCGAGCAAATTTGTTTTGCTGGCGGCACAACCTATTACGTTATTATTTAGAATTACCGTACTTCTGGCGGTTAGTGTTACATTAAACGGCCCTTCCGAAGAATACAAGTGACTGGGATTTACTAATTTGGAACTATCATTAGCACCACTTGAAGGTTCATCAAATTTCCATAGGTAAGTATAAAGATTAGTAGGTGCCGGTGTAGTAGTATTATTAAAACCTACCAAAGCATTAGGAATACAATAGCTCGTATTGTCAAACGTAAATGATGGTACAGGGTAAGGATTTACCTTAATAACAAATGCAATATTTGCCTTTACACAACCGTTGCCATTTGTTGTAATACTGTAATTAAATGAAG
>JBBQPX010000118.1:0-8283 GCA_038216775.1 Chitinophagales bacterium | reverse complement strand
AAGCTTCAAACAAAAGATAGGACAGTAATTCTTTATTTTCTTTTTTAAACTTTGCCAGCCGAAGGCAAAGCTCAACAAGCTGATGAGATGGCGTGTTGGTAAGCTCAAGTTTAATTTCATTAATTGTAGCTGCTTTCATTTAGCTAATGTAGGCAGAAATTGTAAAGAGAAAAGAAGGGAACAAAAAAAACCTTCATTGCTGAAGGTCTTTCATAGTTTTTTTCATGCTGAACAAGTCGTTAATCACAGGATTTGGAATATTTTAAACGGGATAAATATTAACAGTGTAAAGATGCTACTTTAAAAAATTGAAAAGTGTAGCTGATGATATGTATTTAAGGTAGAATTTGTTCTATTAAATGTGGCCACATTTTATGACAACCTTTTTACAATTTTGCCTATCTGCACTCCGTTATTGTACAGTTCCATAGTGTAAGTACCCGATTTTATATTGCTGTCTTTAACTGAAAATTGCAGGGGCTTGGCTTCAGCCTTATTGTAGTTAAAGCTAAATTTGTACGAATATATTTTTCGTTTACCATCTGAGGTTGTAAATGTGCCAGAATCCCAGTCAGAGGCCTTTACAACTGTTCCGTCAGGCCTCAAAAGCACTACCTCTACAGCTACTCTGGAAAGCTGGCTATTAAAATTTGTTACAATAAATGAGCCGGCAAATCGATTAGTTTTTTCGGCTTGGTTAGTTTCAGTATCATCTACACCTGATAAAGCTGCAAGCTTAAGGTTTGAGGTTACAAAACCCGATTCCACTATGTTCGAAGATTTCTCAACAATACCAAATTGCTTTGTTGCATCTTTATCGCCTTTGGTTTCTTTAATGCTGATTTGATTTAGTGCTTCACTCAATTTTTTATTCTCGTTATATACATCATCATTTTTCACTTTCAGGTCTGTTACTTTATTTTGAAGTTCAGAAATTTTCTGTTGAGCAATTGTAAAGTTGCCGTTGCTATTTCTACTCTTAAGCATTTCTGCTATCTCAAATCTAAGTCTGTAAAATTCAGCTAATTTTATATCAAGCTGTGTTTTTAAAGAATCGGAATAATTTAAAGTAGAGTCCAGGTGAGTATCAAAATCCTGTAAAGTTTCAGCATAAATTTTCTGCAGCGAATCCCTTACCAGGCTTGCTGTATTAGCAGAATCAGCATATAAGGGTGAAGGATTTATTTTTGTGTTGTCATTACTTTTATAAAAGTTATAACCCCAGGTTACCACCAACACCAAAGACACCAAAACCAATAACAGCGATACTAATAGCAAAAGCAAAGATTTAGTATCTTTCATGGGTGTACGTTATTCATTTTTTTACTTTTCTGAATATTGATTTACATATGCAGATATCCAACCTACAGCTCCATTTTTAACGAGATAGAATCTTTTTGCCTCCAATACCCCATCAAATTGACGCATGATTTTTAACAGCAAACCTGTACCTGAAAGCAATGCCCTTTGGTCAAAAACCTTGTTTACTGTCATTACATCTTTAGCAACTTTTTCAGCATTTGCTGTATTTTCAGCAAGTGTTTTTGAAATATAGTAATCGGAATACAGACTAGGATTTTTAAATAGCTTCTCGCTAAATTTCTGCACATCATCATATGTAACAGTAACTACAGAATTATCATTTAATTCAGGAGCTATTAAAGTGGCTACAGCCCAGGCAATACCTCCGCTAAAAGCTATATTATCACTTTTAGGAAAAGCCCCACTGGCGTTAACTGCATAAATAATTTCTTCTTTCTCCGCTCCCGCCAATACGCGGCTTAAATTACTGTAATAATTCTCCAGACTTTTATCCTGACCTTCCATTTTTAAAGCCGCATTGTAAGCACTTTTAGTGCCCCACGAAAGTTGAAAAAGTTTAAATTCTTTGGTATTTCCATAAGGAAAATATCCTCCTTTTGTGTTACCGCTTCCTATATCAATTAAAAAAGTATTGTAGCGTTTAGTTTCCGGTACTATGCCTAAGTGAGATAACCTCGCCTCTTCGCTCACATCAATAATTGATACCTTTCTGTCAGGTTCATTATTATTGGTTTTAAATGCTTTTATCAACTGATCTATCCAGTTTACTTTATCTTCTTTTTTAGCCTGAATATCAACCCCGCTGCTTATTGCTGTGAAAACATTAGCTGCTGGTATTTTATTTTGTTTAACGGCTATTTCGTACAGCTTGTTTAACGCTGCTAATGTTGCCTGGTAGGTTGGTTGTGTAAAGGATATAAAATCGGTATTAATAGATGTATCCATCAGTATCCTAAACTCACCTGCTTCGCCGGCCTTTTTATCAAGCTCTACAAAGCTCATTTTTACACCCTTTGAGCCGACTTCAATCCCTGCAAATACATTTACATTTTCGTATTTCTGAAAAATATTGTTTGTATTTACGTCTGCGGTGTTAGTATTTCTATAAACTGCCGTTCTTGTTTGAGCGGAAACCGCAAAACTTAAAAACAACAATAAAGAAAGTATTATTTTTTTATTAAGGAAACTACAAAATTGCATAACAATATGTTTTAATAAAATTACTAAAATATCTATTTGGGTAGTTGAAATTTCGATTATTGTGTAAAAAATGTGATTAAACTCGGATTTAGTTGCTGTAATTTATTACGCCTCCCAAGTGCTTCACAGCTTAGCTTTTCTGAATCCTAAAAATCGGGATTGGCTATTTTTTTAATTTAAATCAGTTCTTTCGTCTTGCATCCAAAAAATAACCTGAATCAATTATCTGCTTTGTATTTGAAACCTATACTTCGATTTTAACCACAAAGCAAGCGCATAAAAAAAGCTACAACCAGTAAATTACTTTACAAGTTGTAGCCTTTTAATTAAACTGATTAAATTTTGAGTGACCAGCGCAGTTTCCTAATCTGTTATCATTACTTTTTCCATTACATCTCCTCCCCTAATATCGTCAACAATATCAAGACCTTCAACTATTTTACCAAAGCAAGTGTGTACGCCATCTAAATGCTTGGTATTGGTGCGTGCATGGCAAATGAAAAACTGCGACCCGCCAGTGTTACGGCCACGATGTGCCATTGACATTACTCCCCTGTCGTGAAATTGTTTAGGTCCGGTTAATTCACAGTCAATCGTGTATCCAGGACCACCAGCGGCGGTTCCATCCGGGCATCCACCCTGTATCATAAAATCAGCAATTACCCGATGAAATTTAAGGCCGTTGTAAAAACCTTCATTAACCAGTTTTTTAAAATTTGCTACCGCAATAGGTGCATCATCATCGTATAATTCAAATTTCATAACGCCTTTATTGCTATGAATTTCTCCGTGTGTTAATTTAACGTCGCTCATTTTTTTTAGATTTTTTTTATGTTGTTATAAAGATTTAAAAACTGTTGTCCTATTTTTTTATAATTATATTTTTCGGCTGCCGAAGCTGCTATGCCAGTTTTGTCAAAGGTATTCTTTTGTAAAATAAACTGTTTTAATTTTTCGGCTAAAGCAACCGAATTTTCCCCTTCAACAAACATTCCATTAACGCCTTCTTCTACTATTTCGTGAAATACTTGCAACTCACTTACAATTACCGGGACACCGCACGCATTCGCCTCAATTAAAACACACCCAAATGTTTCAAAGCGGGAGTATAAAATTAAGGCGTCGGCTTGTTGCAACGATTTTGCAAGTTGCTGTTGAGAAACTTCGCCATTGATAAAAACTCTTTGCTGCAAGCCGAGATCGTGGATTAAATCCTTCAGAGCTTGACTAACAGTACCATACAATTCCAACTGAAAGTCATAGTCATTTTTCACTAAACTTAAAGCTGTTAAAATTGCCTCTGGATTTTTTTGATAAATCAGGGTGGAGATATGCACAAAACGAATAATGTTGACTTGTTCTTTTTCTACAGGATGAAAAATATCAGTATTAACAACGTTAGGTATTACAATACTGTCTTTAATTTTATAAGTGCAGACCATATGTTTTTGCAATGCTTCAGACACAAAAGTGCAGATCTTCGCTTCGGTAATTATGGCACGCCAATAATTACGATAAACAAAATTATAGTCGCTTATATTTGGTTTTGCTTCCGCAAGATAACCGCCCCAATGTTCGGTAAGTATATAAGGAACCTGGTATTTTCTTTTTAACCAAAGAGCTGTTAAACCGGCTTTCATAGCCATATGCAAATGAACAAATTCAGGCTTTTCATTTTCTGATAAATACTTTTTCACCGCCTTTCTGGAGACTTTATTATACTTAACGGAGGACAAAAATCTATCTACAAAACTTATAGATATTTTTATTGGCTTATAATAAATTATCCGCTCTCTTAATTGCTCGTGTATTGTAACAATTTCTTTTACATCACTGGTAATTTTGCCGTCGGTATCTTTTACAACATGTATAACTTCTACATTACAAAACAAAGATGCAGCTGATGCATGGCGTTGAATAAAATCACCATCATAAGGAAATAATTTTGATGGATACAAGCTTGCCAGCCACAATATTTTCATCACGCTTTATTTTTCTCCAATAATATTAAAACCAAAGATACCGCTTGTTGTTACGTTTACGTTTTTATAACCTCTTTTATAAAACCAGGTGGCAGCCTCTGTATGCTCATGCTCCGAGCGGAACTGCGGCGTGAACCAGTCTAAAATATCAACCATCATCTCTCTGCTGTTTTGCTTATTACCTTTTAATCTTTTAATGCAAAAGCTAATGGGAAAAATGGTGACGAGGTATAAATAATATTGAAATGTAAGTGGCAGTTTCGATGTAAATTTTCTGATAAAATTGAAACTATTATGTATAAAATCTTTACGTGGGTGATAAAGCCAAACGCTTAACTTTCCTTTGTCTTTTACTGTTGGCTCTATACAGGAAAAGGAGAGCTCGGCATTATTGGTATGTATCAGAACGCCGCTGCAATGCACAATGTCAAAATAATCAAATACTAAAGGTGGAAACTGCACATCTCCTTCAATAAAATGTACGTTTTTAAATTGATTTTTTTTGTATGCCTGCTCAATGCAATTTGCAAAATCCAAAGCTACAACAGTTCCACAATATTTTGCAATTAAAGAATCCAGTTTTCCATTACCGCAACCTGCATCAAAAATCATTTTATCTTGCAGGCTTTCTTCTGTCTCGTTTGTTTCCTCTAAAAATCTTTTTATCATATCCTCGCTCCCTGCATCCCAGGTATTGTCTTTTTCATAATCATACACAGCCCATTCTTTAGTAAAACTTTTTTTGGTTCGCCTGTTCTTTTTAACAGCATAATTAACTAACGCTCTGTATTTATCTAAAAGCTTTGTACGCTTATCAGAATAATCATCTATTGCGGATTTAAGAAATGCTTCATAATCAATAAAGGCTTCAACATTTAAGCGGGGAATACCAATAATAACCGGGTAAAACCAATCATCAGCCGCATACAAAATTGCCTCTTCAATTATTTCAACACTTTCACCATTAAAAGTTTTAGCTGATTTTTTAAGCACCTGAATAGTTAAAGATGATCGGGTAACAGGGCATCTCAATAATGTAAGCAATGATTCCTGCATGTGGTTAAGTAATTGTTTTTTATCTTTTTAAACCTGTACAATTTTATTTAGGCGCCTTTGCTAACGCCATGATTGAATAACCTCCCCATTTTTTCACACTCCATTCTTTATTAATAGCAAAAGAAATATTTCGCAGTGTCTTTTTAATAAACCTTTTAAATGAATCTGAACGATTTACATCTACAACCGGTTTTGTATAAACCCAGTCAATAATATCATACCCTGTATCCTGCAATGCCCAAATGGCCATTTCTTTGCTGAAGTAATGAATGTGGCCAACCGATTGTCTTTGCTGCAAAAGTACATGTGGCTTCATTATCGTTCTGGCAGATACATCAAGCGGAATATGAAAGACAAAATAATCGCTTTTACATTTCAGCTTTCGCAAAAAACCGTAGTAATGATCTACGTGCTCCACAACATCAATAACAAGCAGTAAATCTGTTTTTATATTTTTTTGGGTCGTAAAATCTTCATTATAAAAACTTATTTTTTCTGTTGATTTTTTTTCTGCCAAAGCAATTGCCTGCGGAGAAATATCGTAACCTGATAAGTACCTAATTTTATCATCACGCTTTGCAAGTTCAACCAGGTTTTCGCCTGCTCCACAACCAACTTCGACTACTTTAATAATGTTAATATTATTTTTTTGAAGCAGTCCAAAAATCACATCGGTCTTCCATTTTGCATCAGCAATATCCCAATCGGGATTGTTTTTATAATATTCGCCACTTGTGTACAAATCGTTGCTGCTAACTTTCATTTTTATTTTTAACTGCTGTTAAAATTTGTCTTTTTATTTGTTTAAAATCCTGAATTCGAAATATAAAAAAATCCGATAAAGAACTTTGATGCTCTTTTTTAAAAATAGCTATTACATAAATCTGGTAGGTAATATAACCAAGGCTGCTTACCAACGCTGCGGCATTAATTCCGTACCTCGGTATAAAAATAATATCACCAACTAAAATTACCACCAAGGCGTAAACTGAACCGGTAATATTTACCCTTATGTTATTTGTACCTGCAAAATAAGCTGTTATCGTAAATATTCCTGAAAGGGCTAAAATTCCTGGAATCAGTAATAAAAAGGGCTGGTACATATTTACAAAACTTTCGCCAAATACAAACGGAAAAAGCCATTTACCTGCTATTGCCAAAACACAGCAAACATTTATATACAGAAAAAATAGCGAACGGGATATCAGCGTTAATAATTTATTGATGGTTTCTTTATTTCCCGAAGCAGTAAGCGGAAACACGGCGCTCGCCAAAATGGTAGGAAGTATAAAAAACAGGTGTACCAGTTTGGAAACCTGTATATAATTACCCAATTCGCTTACAGAGCAATATTTTTCAACAAAGAAATAATCTACTCTGTACAAAAGAAAAAATATAACATTACCCAAAAAAGCCAATCCGCAATAGCGGAACAAAATTTGAAAATCTGTAACGGATAAAATTTGAAAAATATTTTTCCTGATATATTTAAACCCGGCGGCAATTGCCAAGCAGATACCCTGTAAAAAATAAGAGCCGAAATAAACATAAAAATAATTATCATCGTTAATAGCCGGCAAAACAGATTTTCCATTGTAAGGGATTAATACAATTAACAAAACTGTTCCTGTTACGATGATGATGTTTGGTAATTTAAAATTTTTATCAGCATAAAAAAAACCGGAACAATAGGTAATAAGCAAATTGCCGGAAATATAGAGTACTGATGAAAACAGCAAAAGGTTTTTAGAAATTTGGAGGTATCCGTCATTGAAAAAAATACTAACGATTAAAAAGCTAAAAAGCCCAACGGTCATCGACCAGGCAATAGAGAAATTAAAAAGCTTTGAAATTGATATCTCTTTTTTTGCAGCAAAATAAATAATGCCCGACTCCAGACTAAGGCTAGTAAGCAACAATACCAATGCGTAAATGCTACTGATATAATAGATAGTGCCGCTTACCGAAGCCTGAAAATGCCTTGCAATAACTATATTGATTATAAAAGCTGAAGCGTAATACAGACCACGCCATAACATACTTTGCAATAAAGTTCTTGTTGTTTGCATCGTTTTTAAATAATACTGCCACATAACTATGCGACCAAAATCATATATTTGACAGGCTCAAATTTAACGGAATACTACAGTAAAAAATAAAAAACATTAAGCAGTACCACATGGCATTATTGAGAAAAATAAACTCCAGAGCAAAAACTGAAATCAACACTGGTTTTGGCGCAAATGCATCAGATTACGGAGGCCGCTTTGTTAACAAAACAGGCAAAGCAAATATTGAAATACGAGGCGTGCCGTTATTAAGCAGAATCAGCTGGTATCATACCATGTTAAGCTTATCAGGATGGAAATTTCTGACGATTATTTTTACTTTCTACATCCTGATTAATTTTGTTTTTGCAAGTATCTATTATTTTATAGGTGTTGATAATTTAATGGGCATTGATTCTGTTTCTGAATTGGGCAGGTTTGGCGCAGCCTATTTTTTTAGTGCCCAAACTTTTACAACTGTTGGTTACGGACATATAAGTCCCAGCGGTGTTTTTGCCAGTGCCGTTGCGGCTTTGGAGGCGTTGGTTGGCTTGCTTAGCTTCGCTATTGCTACTGGTTTATTTTATGGGAGATTTAGTAAACCCAAAGCATACCTAAGGTTTTCGCAGAACGCCCTGATTGCGCCATACAAAAATATTACAGCGTTAATGGTA
>JBBQPX010000117.1:0-8308 GCA_038216775.1 Chitinophagales bacterium | reverse complement strand
GGCCCCGTCTAAGGAAATTAATGCAGCTAGAGTATCTCCATTTATCCATATTTCATGCTCCATACTCCAGCGGCTTGCATCTGCATTACACCTGCGCAGTTTCAGAAAAACCTCCACTTCGTCGCCAAACTTTATCTCTCTTTTAAAAATACATTCTTCCCGGAAAACAACAGGCCCGATATTCTTCTCTATCATTTCAGCCGGCTTCATTCCGTGTTCAGTTAAAAACGCCATACGGCAATGAGCTCCAAAGTCGTAATACTTTGAATGTAATACATGAAAATTTGGGTCTAAATCAGCCCAACGAACTTCCAGTTTTTTTGAATATTTATCCATGTAGAAAATAAGATTGTAAAATAAACATCCCCGATAAATCGGGGATGTTTAAAAAGTTATTTGTATAAAATTTCGTAATACTCTTTAGCCATACGATTGCTATCAAACTGCCAGCGAACATCACGCATTCCGTTCTTAGTTATTGCACGCCACACATCATTATTATCATAGTATAAAGGCAGTACCTGGTTTTCCAGAATTTCGTACAATTTATTCAAATCGTACTCATCCTGCTCGTGTACACTTATGTTTTCGTAATCAATCGGTGGAACAACAAAACCATTGTTGCCATGATTCACAAATTCGCAAATCCAGCCATCATGGGTACTGCAGTTAACGGCGCCATTCATTGCTGCCGTCATGCCACTTGTGCCGCTCGCCTCCCTTGGTACTCTTGGGTTGTTTAACCATAGATCCGATGCCTGTTTAAGGCGTTTACTTAATCCCAATTCGTAACCAACACAAACAGCGACGTTATCATATTTTTTACTAAGATGCACCAATGCGTTAAAATCACTTATAGCAGGATAATCAAGCGGGTAAGGTTTTCCAGCCCATATAATCTGTACAGGATATTTTGAATTGCTTAACAAAGCTTCGAAACGTTCCTGATCTCTTGTTAATAATTCTGCTCTTTTATAACCTGCAAAACGGCGAGCCCAAACAATAGTAAAAACATCAGGATTTAAAAGTTTACCGGTTTGATCTGCCACCACATCAAAGGCACGCTTTTTTAAATAACGTTTACGATCTATAAAATCAGCCTCATTACTTTCATCCATAAAGCGATACAATTGCTTATCGGCCCAATAATGCCAGTTTTGGGCATTGGTTATTGCTTTTATTTCGCAAATATCTTCGTATCGTTTCCACATTTGTCGGCTAACTTCGCCATGCAACTGACTTACACCATTGGCTAATTTTGCAAAGCGTAATGCTGCAAGAGAATGGTTAAATAAGTCTCCTTCCATGCCGGTTAATTCTCTGACTTCATCAAGTTTAAGTCCACAGAAATAACTCATTTTTTCGCAGAGAAAAATGTCGTGCTTTTCGTTACCTGCTTCCTCTGGTGTATGCGTTGTAAAAACTAATCGCTTGGTAACTTCTTCTTTACTACCGTATTTTTTATAAAGATAAAAAGCAGCACTAATTCCATGTGCTTCGTTAAGATGGTAAAGCTCCGGATTGAAATTTAATTCATCAATCAACTTTGCGCCACCAACTCCCAATAAAATAAATTGTGCAACCTTAGTGGCAACGTTCGCATCGTACAAACGATGAGTTATAGTTTGAGAAACATAATCGTTCTCTGGCAAATCTGTACTTAATAAAAATAAAGGCGCCGATTTAAAAGTTTCAGGATTAAGATACAAAACTTTCACCCAAACCGGGTGTTCGTGAATATCAATTTGAAATTTAATACCGGTATCTTCCAGGAAATTATAAATTTTTTCGTTCCATTGCACTTGCATGGTTTGATCCTGATTGCGGGCTTGATCGTAATAACCATATTTCCACAAAATACCTACTCCTATAAGATTTTGACGCAATTCGTATGCACTGCGCATGTGTGATCCGCTTAAAAAACCCAAACCACCACTGTAAATTTTTAACGGTTGACTAATTGCAAACTCCATAGAAAAATAAGCTACACGCTTATTGTACTGTTCATCAATAGGATAAGGAACGTTAAAAGAAGTAAAACTCATAATTGTTTTTGTTGGTTTGAGACGCAATATTAACGGAAAAAAGAGAATAATTGTTATGTAAAGTTGACACATTAACCAACATCAATAATAGCCGTTGCTTCAATTTCTATAAGAAACTCGTTATTTATTAGTTTCGAAACCTCTACCATAGTGGTAACAGGCTTTATTTCTTTAAAAAATTCACCGTGTGCTTTGCCAGCTTCCTGGCAACGGGAAATATCAGTTACAAACATCCTTGTTCTCACTAAATCCGATAAAGGAATGCCTATCCACAATAAAGATTTTTCTATTTTTTCAGGATGAAAGCTTTCTGTTCATATATGTCTCCTATCCCAACTAATTTATATCCATCAATGGCAGTGGTGCCGGCAACTTCAATAATATTACTAACCGTCACTACACATGAGTAACCAACAATATCTTCCCAAGGGGAATCTGTTCTAACATTATTTCTCATAAAATGCTTTTTTAAAACTCAATTTACCAATTGTTTTAATCGCCTAGCGCTTAAATATTTGGGATTAAGGAATTATATTTTTAGATTTGTCTAAATTATATTTTCATTTACATGAATTACAGTACAAGTGAGGAAAATTACATAAAGTGTATTTATCACCTTCAGCAGCAAACCGGGCTGGTAAATACCAACTCCCTGGCAGCTGATATGAGCACAAGGGCAGCATCTGTAACAGATATGCTTAAAAAGCTGAAGGCTAAAAAATTATTACAGTACGAAAAATACAAAGGCTTCAAACTAAATGAAGCTGGCAAAAAGGTGGCGCTGGAAATAATTCGAAAACACAGGCTTTGGGAATATTTTTTGGTTGAGAAATTGAAATTTGACTGGGATAAAGTGCATCCAATAGCCGAAGAGCTTGAACACATTAGCAGTGAAGAACTTGTACAAAGGCTTGATAATTTTCTCGGTAATCCGTCCTTTGATCCGCACGGGGATCCAATTCCGGATAAAAATGGCAAAATACCAGTTATCAATCAGCAATGCCTTTCAGAAATACCGCTAAAGAAATCAGCTATTGTAAGTTCAGTTAGTAATCAAACAGCGCAGATGTTAGAAATGCTGAAGCATTATAATATTGCCTTAGGTTCACAAATTACCGTACTTAAAAAGTTTGATTTTGATGGCTCACTCGAAATAAAAGTTGCAAAACAAAATGCCTGCATTGTGAGTGAGCAGGTTGCCAAAAACGTATTTGTTTATTATGTACAATAAAAAAAATTATGATGCTTCGTTAAGCGAAGTACACGGCTCTGTTGATACCACGATTAAAAAAACAGGTTGGAAAAGAATACTATCTTTTTTAGGTCCGGCCTACCTTATTAGTGTTGGATATATGGATCCAGGAAACTGGGCTACAGACCTTGCTGGTGGTAGTAAATTTGGCTACACGCTTATCTGGGTTTTACTGATGAGTAACCTGATGGCGTTGTTATTACAAGGGCTTTCTGCTCGTTTAGGTATTGTTAGAGGAAGAGATTTAGCTCAGGCAAACAGGGAAACTTATCCCAAAGCAGTAAATTTTATTTTATACATTTTAGCAGAGATTGCAATTGCCGCCTGCGACCTTGCAGAAGTTTTAGGTATGGCTATCGGTATACAGCTACTTACAGGATTGCCACTAGTTTGGGGTGTTTCAATAACCGTGCTCGATACTTTTTTATTGCTTTATCTGCAACGTCTTGGCATCCGAAAAATGGAGGCATTTATTATAGTACTTGTCGGCATAATCGGCATTTCATTTTTAATAGAAATATTTTTAGCCCAACCTGCCATGGGAGAAGTGGTAAAGGGGTTTATTCCTACAGCGATGAATGATGAAGCGCTTTATATTGCCATCGGTATTATTGGTGCAACCGTTATGCCGCACAATCTTTACCTACATTCTGCACTTGTGCAAACCAGGAAAATAGACCGCACTGATGCAGGAATAAAACAGGCTATAAAGTTTAACCGCATTGATACAACTATTGCCTTAAATCTAGCCTTCTTTGTAAATGCTGCTATTCTAATCGTGGCTGCATCCGTATTTTTTAATACGCCAAATGCAGGCGTTGCCGAAATTAAAGAAGCGCATAGGTTGCTGCCGCAATTCCTAGGTAACGTTGCTCCTATCCTTTTTGCTGTCGCTTTAATTGCAGCCGGGCAAAGCAGTACAATTACCGGCACACTTGCAGGACAGATAATTATGGAAGGTTATTTAAATCTGCGTATCAATCCAATTTTAAGAAGGCTATTAACAAGACTGGTAGCGATTGTGCCTGCATTAGTTGTAATTGTAGTTTACGGTGAAGATAAAGTAGATGCTCTGCTAATAATGAGTCAGGTAGTTCTTAGTTTGCAATTAGGTTTTGCTATTATTCCACTGATACATTTTGTGAGCGATAAAAAAACAATGGGGAAATTTGCCATAAATACGCTTCAGAAAATTGCTGCGTGGCTAATTGCATCTGTACTTGTGTATTTAAACCTACAGATGTTATTAAACGAAGTTGGTTCAGTTTTTTCAACCGGCGCATTATGGCAAAAATTATTATTAAGCGCTGGTGGATTAATATGCATTGTCCTTTTAGTTTACATTATAATCCATCCATTTATTACAAAGGTTAAGCAAAAAGCATCTATTAAAATACATCCGGAACTTAATACACTTAGCGAACTGGTTATTCCTAGTTTTGATAAAATAGCCATAGCCTTAGACTTTAGTGAAAGTGATGAAAAATTATTAGCCTACGCCATAGGCCAGGGAAAAGAAAATACGCATTACCTTTTGGTACACATTGTAGAAAGTGCTTCCGCAAAATTATTTGGAGATGAAAGTGATGATTATGAATCCAGGAAAGACAAGGAACGGCTTGATGCCTATGTGGCCCAATTACAGGCAAGAGGTTATACAGCAGAAGGATTTCTTGGTTACAAAAACAGAGCAAAAGAGATTGTAAGGCTTGCTAAAGGCGTTAATGCGGATATGCTTATAATGGGCGCCCATGGCCACACCGGAATTAAAGATTTTATTTATGGCGAAACGGTCAACACCGTAAGGCACGAACTTAAAATTCCGGTACTCATTGTTAATTTGTAGCTAGTTCTGCAAGCATTACATCTATTTTCTTATTCCATTCAGCTTGTTTTGGCTTTATGCGGCCGTTTAATGTTTGCCCATCATAATCATCCTGCATTTTGCTCATAGCATTAAAATATTCATCGTGAATTTGTTGCGCAAGGATATTGAAATTTTTTCTATTAAAATTTGCCGCCCTCAATTTTTTAACAAACAGACAGGCGTTAATATACGTGATGTCAAAGTGATGTTGCTCATGCAGTAGAGCATAATCATTATACCCTTCCTTTTTTACCCACGAATTCTTTTTACTGAAGTAACAATCTACAGTTATTACGACATCCGTTTTATTATTGTAACCATTCATAGCCAACTTATAACCAAAACCAGATTGAGTTATTGCAGCCGCACGGCTTGATGCGTCTGGCCTTCCCTGAAAATCGGGCCAGGTAAGTTTTTGATCAGGTTTGTAATAGATAGTATCGCCAGTATTGCTGGGTTTTATGGGCTGCCATTGTATAGTTAGAGTAAACTGTGCAAACGCAGAAGTGCCAACAAGCAAGAAAAGGATTAACAGGGTATTTTTTATCATAATTAATCAACAAAATAACTACTTATATTTTCCTTGAGATATAATTCATCCAGATTTACAAAACAATTAACTGTAGTTTATTCCCCACATTTAAAGTGAAAATTCAAAACTCAACTAATAAGAATTGATTTTACAGATGCCGCCATTAAATCAATATCCTGCAACTGCATACATTTAAAATGTCCTTTAGGGCAGATTTTTGTTCCAAAATTTGAACATGGCTGGCAGCGCAAACCTGGCACAATAAAGTTAACATGTTTGGCAGGTACGTGGCTTCCGTAATAAGGCTCTACATCTAATTTTGGCGACGTGCCGCCCCAAACTGCAATTACCTTTTTTTGAAACGCACAAGCAATGTATTGCAGCCCTGTATCGTGAGAAACAACAAGTTTTGCCTGCCTTGTTATATCCGCCGATTCATTAAGTGAAAATTTACCGCATGCGTTGTAAATTTTTATTGGGTCAACCGATGCGATAGCAGTTGCTTCTGCAATATCTTCTTTACCACCAACTAAAATAACTGGGTGATTTATTTTATTACATAACTCTTGTAATTTAGCAACAGGCATTTTTTTTGTATAATACGATGCGCCAATCACAATTACTATATATCCCATTTGATGAGACAAAGGCAAGTCTGTAATCTTGATAGTTTCATTTTCAGGAATAAAATAATCTAATCCTTTACCATCATCTTTTACACCTAAAGGTTTTAATGCGTTTAGGCATCTTTGCGAAATATGTATGCCCGGCATTAAATTGATGCCGATTTTTGTAAGTAAAAATTTTTGCACACTTAATTTTTTGTAACTAAACCATTTTGTTTTTCTGCAAGTGGCAAGGTACAGCCGCAATGTGCGGAAATTTTTATGCAGGTCGATAATATAATCGTACTGTTCTTCTTTAATCTTATTTATAGTTTCATTGTAATCATCATCTAAATAATGAAACTTATCTATGTAAGGATTGGCAATGGTTGTTGCAGCAAAATTCTTTTTCGTAAGAAAGTGAATTTCCGCATCGGGAACCTGCTGTTTTAAACAACGGATTGCCGGTGTCGTAAGCACAATATCTCCGATAGAAGAAAAGCGTATGATTAAAAATTTTGCCAATAGTTTATTTTTCTACGTAGTTTAAATCTTTTCCAAAAGTTTCTTTGCTGTAGTAAGCTGCAATTAAAGTTATTACCATAATAATAATAGCAGCCATCCACGCTCCTGTATAATAATCAGTAAGGTGGCGCAGCCATTTAAATAATGGCAATACAAAAATAGCCAGCAATCCTCTCACCATATTGGGTATAGTAGTTGCGGCCGTTGCTCTTAAGTTAGTACCAAACTGCTCCGCTCCCATGGTTACAAAAATGGCCCAGAAGCCTGTACCAAAGCCAAGCCCTGCACATATCCAATACATACCTTGTGCCGTTCCGTTCCATTGTGCAGTAAAAAATAATACCATAAACAAAGTGGTAATGGTATAAAATAAATACAAAGCATTTTTACGGCTCTTCATCCATTGGCTTATAAAACCAATTAACACATCGCCTATGGCAATAGCTGCATAAGCATACATGATAGCCATACCAGGATCAATCTTTTCCTTAATTCCCATCACTTTTCCAAACTCGCTGGAAAAGGCAACAAGCACACCAATTACAAACCAGGTTGGTAAGCCAATCAAAATACTGGTGAGGTATTTTTTAAATCGTTCTCTATTATTAAATAACATTAAAAAATTTCCTTTCTGCACATTCATCTTTTTCACTTCTTTAAACATCCCCGATTCAAACACAGCAATGCGCAACATCAGCAACAACAAACCAAGCCCGCCGCCGATATAATAACAAATACGCCAATCAAAATTATTTTTTATAACGAATGCGAATACAGCGCCTGTTAATCCTACACCAGCCACAAGCGAAGTAGCAATACCTCGCTTTTCTTTGGAAATAAGTTCGGAAACTAATGTTATGCCAACACCCAATTCTCCTGCCAAACCAAGGCCAGCAATGAAACGAATAATTTTATACTGCTCCACCGTTTGCACCATGCCGTTTGCAATATTTGCAAGGGAGTAAAATAATATAGAACCAAACAACACACTAAGTCTTCCTCTTTTATCGGCAATAACACCGGCAATTATGCCGCCTATTAAAAGCCCAATCATTTGGTATTGAAGAATGGCTTCGCCTTCAGTTGTTATTTGTTCGGGAGATAAATTAAACGACTTCAAACTTTCAACACGTACAATGGCGAAAAGTAATAAATCGTAAATATCTACAAAGTAGCCAAGGGCAGCTACAATAACAGCAATGTTGAAAATGGAAGCCGGTTTATTATGCGATTGTATCATCAACATTTTTCTTTTTGCCAAAAAACATTTTAATTAAAACCGGGGCTGTTGTTACCAACACAATAACTATCACAATTATTTCAAGATGTGCCTCCAAATCAATTCCAAATTCTTTTTTTACAAAAGCATTTAGATAATGACCAATAAACAACATGGCCGCCAGTTCAAGCCGTCCGGCTTTTACATATTTCTTTACCATTTCCAGCAACGGAGGGTCCACTTTTTCGACAAAGTTGTAAACC
>JBBQPX010000116.1:0-8309 GCA_038216775.1 Chitinophagales bacterium | reverse complement strand
CTTCTTTCCCATCACCATTTACATCTGCTTTAGCGTAATAAGGACCTTTACGGCTGCATTTGTAAGGTATTAAAGGCTCTCTTTTAAAATCTATAAAATCATTTTCTGTTTGCGTGTATTTTAATTTTCCTGTTTTGGTGATGTCGGTAAAACGAGTTGCCGCCTTTGTTGCAATACTACTGTTCATCATTTTTGCATCGGACTCGTAAATGGTTAAAACCTGGTCGGCCTTTACATTTTGTAAAACAATTTTCTTTTGAGAGGGAAATGTAATTTCCACTTTTGGAATAATTGTTTCGCTACTTGTTCCAAAATGCAGTGCATGTTCTGACGAAGATAGAAAACCACGTTGCGGATTGTAATGCTGCAACTGAACCTGCCCTTTTGAATTTGTAAGTTTTACAACAGGCCCATACACTTCATTGAAAGAGCCTGGAGCTTTATAAAATTTAAATCTTATAAAATGCGAAGAGTCAGGATTGTTTTCCAGTTCATTATTTTTAAGAATAAAAGCGGGCGCATCAATATTGTTTACCACCAAATCAAGGTCGCCATCGTTATCCAAATCCACATAAGCCGAACCGTTTGAGAAAGATGGTGGCGCATCACTCCATTTATCTGAAACTTTTTCAAACTGTAGTGTGCCTGTGTTGCGGTAAAAATAATTTTGAACAGGAACTTCCGGCATACTTTTTAACCAAGCATTCAGGTCAACAGATTTCCCCTTGTTCATGGTATTGATGATGGAATCCAGAACAAAAACTTTGTAATCCCAATCCGTCATATCCCTTTTCAAGCCGTTAGTAACATACAGGTCTTTCCAGCCATCATTATCAAAATCTGCGGCCAACACACCCCAGCTCCAGTCTGTTTCGGCAATGCCTGAATAATTAGCAATTTCGCTGAAAGTACCATCGCCATTGTTTAATTGAAAACTATTGTGCGGATATTGATAATACAAACCGTACTTCAACAGCAGCTGAAATTTGTCGTAATTCTGATTTACGGCAAATAATTGTTTTTGTCTAACAGGATCTTCAACAGCCATATCCATTACGAGAATGTCTTCGTGGCCATCGTTATTAAGGTCACTTATGTCGGAGCCCATTGCAGAAAAACTTACATGTTTTATGTAAGATGTTAGTTTATCAGTAAATGTGCCATTCTTATTATTGATGTAAAAAAAATCAGGCTTATTAAAATCGTTGGCAACATAAATATCTGGCCAGCCATCGCCATTAATGTCAGCAATGGAAGCGCTTAATCCAAAAGCGTGATTTATAAGGCCGGCCTTTTTTGTAACATCAACAAATTTTCCATTCCTGTTTTCAAAAAGGCGGTCGCTTACATATACGGTGTTGGTATCTTCTACATAAACTATTTTGCCATTTACCCTTGTTGCAGGTATCGTCATTGATTTGCTGAAGTCAATCGGGTGGTTTAAAAAATATACATCCTTGTCGCCATCGTTATCATAATCAAAAAAGTATGCCTGCATACTGTAGCTTGCATCGTCTAAACCGTACTCGGCAGCCTTGTCGGTAAATGTGCCGTTTTTGTTATTAATGTACAATATTTTTTTTCTAAGGTTTGGGTCTTTGTAACCTGACTTACAAATGAAGATATCTAAGTAACCATCGTTGTTTATATCAACCATGGTGGTACCTGTTTTTATGCCTTCGCCACCGCTAACGCCTGCGCTCTCTGTTATATCTTTAAATTGAAAATTGCCGAGGTTTAAATAAAGTTTATTACTCCCTGATGTTGAAGTGAAATAAATATCTGCAAGTCCATCATTATTTATATCTCCAACGCTTACACCAGACCCAACATACAAGTATTCATATACATAGAGAAACATGCTTTGTGTTTCAATAATGTCATTTCTAAAAGTAACACCTGTGCTTGTTTGCGGCATCCAAGTAAATTGTTTGGCATTGCCGGCTGTTTGTGCAGCTAAGCCGCTATAACTGAAAACGAAAAACAAAAATGTAAAAAAACGTTGACGAACCATTGACATACTTTTTATTTTACTGCCTGCGGATAAAGAGTTTTAAGAACATTACCTCCTACTTCTTTACCCTGTATTATACTTATGCGTGCAGTTTCAGGATAATGAATGCCTCCATAAACTCTGCTCCAGCTTACTTCTTCCGAAGCCTGGTAAAAAGATTTAAAACTGCGGGTATCGTTACCAAAAGGTATTTCTGTCTGGTCAGTAAATTCAAAATTGTCGCCAAATAAAGCAGTTAACACGGTTGATGCTGCATTAGAAATAACAGCGTGCCCACTTGTAAATTCAGGAAATGGCGGCGTTTGAATATAAGGCGCCCAGTTTTTATCAATATGGTCGTTAATTACGGTTATTGGCCGAATAAGATTGCTCTTGAATTTCTCATCCCAGCTACATATAAATCCATCGTACAAAGCAATAGAAGTAAGCGTATAGGCAAGCGATGAGCGCTCTACAGTTTCGTTTTTTTTCTGGCAGGCCTGCTTGGCAATCATAAGCCAATGGCCGCCCGGCGATATTTTATGTATGAAGTAATTGAGGTGACCAAGGTTTTCAGAAAGGTTTGGATTATCATCCCAGTAATGTGCAATTAATTTTTTTGTGGTATCGAGATTTTTTACAATCTCATAAACCTCCATCATTGTTTTATAAAACGTTGAGCCTTTTTTAAGGTTGTATGTCAATTTATCTTTGGGCGAAAACTGATCGGGTGATTTAAGCGTGTACGGTCTCATCGTATTCCAATGTGGCTCAATAGCCGGAGCATAATCTGCAGGTGTAGGTTGCCAGGTGCCGGGTTGGTCAGAAACCGTAAATCTCGGCATAGCACGGGATTGGTTATAATTATCGTTTTTTGCCCAAGCCAGAATATTATCGGAAACAGACTTGCCGTATAATAGAGAATTTTTAATAAACTCAGCATTGCCACCATTAAACAAAAGAGAATCAATATAAGACTTACGCCAATCCTCAAAGTTTTTTTCGGTACCAACAAGTGCCTGCGCTGTATAAGAAAATGCAATGGCTGCGGCAATTAAATTATCAATCTTAATATTTTTATCAACTGCAGCAATCATACTAACATCGGTGCCATTTAATTTGCCCATCATATCAGGAAGTGTTGGGTCGTTTTTACGAATGCACTCGTAAAAAGCAATATTAGGATAAGAGTAAATGCGGCTTGCAACAGGTGGGGTAAAAAAATCCACCATCACCGTATTAATCAAAAGCGAATTTAGCTGGTGTAATGTTTCTGCATTATTTTGTGCCTTTGCCGCCTGAAGGCTGCAGATCAGCAAAAAGGAAAAGAGAAGAGAGACTTTTTTAGCACGTAATTTTTTAATCATTTTATTTTATTTTGATAAGAAATTTAATACCGATTATGCCAGTAAATAGTATCCAGAGCATTTTTCTATCGGTAAAATATCAACTAAATTTTAATTATAGTCCTGATAACTACGAACTAAATAAAGATGGTATTCTCAAAAATAAAATAAATAGACGGCATATTCAACTTATAAACTAACGCAGGCGTTAAATAAGGGTTATTATAAAATTGAATAATAAGCCAACTGTATGGACTTAAAGTTGATTATTTAAAGAGTAAAGCTTCTTCCTTTTTCAACTGTTTATCAAATATAAAAGTGCCCAGGGGTATAAATGCTGCAATAAAAGCTTTTATAAACCATAAAAAATTCTTCTTTAAAGAACCCATTACTTCAAAAGCAAAGTATATAAAAGTTACAAATAATGCACCATGCACCCAGCCAAAAACTTTTACCGCTTCGGGGATATGAAATATGTATTTAAGCGGCATGGCAATTAACAGCAGCACTAAAAATGAAATACCTTCAGCTATACCAATCATTCTAAAACGGTGCAGTAGTTTTTTTGAATTTTCTAATTTCATACTTGTTTGTACCCCCTTTAGGGGGTTAGGGGGCTTGATTTAATAATTTACAACTTGTTCTACAATGCTTTCGGGTATTTCACGCCATTCGTATTGCTGAGTTCTTAATTGAGGTTCAAAACCAGCCTCTTTAATGGCTTCCTGAATAGTAGTACTGGTAAAACGATGAGGAGCTCCGGCAGCGCTAACCACATTTTCTTCAATCATGATACTGCCAAAATCATTTGCACCTGCATTTAAGCAAATTTGTGCCACTTGCTTACCAACCGTTAACCAACTTGCCTGTATGTTTAAAACGTTTGGTAACATAATGCGGCTCATCGCAATCATGCGTATGTATTCTTCTGCTGTGGTTAAATTATGCACACCGCGTATTTTGGCTAAAAGTGTATCCACATCTTGAAAAGTCCAAGGTATGAATGCCAGAAAACCCTTTGCATCAGCAGGTTTGCGGCTTTGCACTTCTCTAATTTTTACAAGATGTTCAAAGCGCTCCTGCAGTGTTTCCACGTGGCCAAACATCATAGTGGCAGATGTGGTAATGTTTAGTTTGTGTGCTTCATGCATGATATCCAGCCATTCCTGTGCGCCACATTTTCCTTTACTTATTAAACGCCTTACACGGTCGGTTAATATTTCGGCACCGGCGCCGGGCAGGCTGTCCATACCAGCTTCTTTTAAAGCCATCAAAACTTCACGATGTGTGCTTTTCTCTAACTTGGTAATATGCGCTATTTCCGGCGGTCCAAGCGTATGCAGCTTTACGTTGGGGTAAAGCGATTTAAGTTCTTTAAAAAGATTTACATAAAAGCTAAGGCCAAGTTCCGGATGATGGCCGCCTTGTAGTAAAAGCTGATCACCGCCATATTTTAAAGTCTCTTCTATTTTTTCTTTATAGGTTTCAATATCTGTTATGTAAGCTTCGGCATGGCCGGGTATGCGGTAAAAATTACAAAATTTGCAATTTGCAATACATACATTGGTAGTATTTACATTTCTATCTATCTGCCAGGTAACTTTGCCATGCGGCACCTGCTTTTTACGCAACTCATCTGCAACAAACATTAACTCGGTTAAAGCAGCATTTTCAAACAGAAATATGCCTTCTTCCACAGTTAAAAACTCAAAGCGAAGCGCTTTTTTATATAATTCATTTAATTCCATGCTGATTCTTTTGTGTAATAGATAACAAAAGTACATCCAATAGGTTGTAAATTGGAATGAGTTTGCCATGTTAAGAATTTATTTCATCATATTATTTTTATTTACCCTTGCTGGTTTGCAGGCCCAGGAGCTTTTACCCAGAACTGAATCCAGGTTTATTACCAGTTTTCCCTTTAAGCAGTTTAGCGGTGGCGTAATAGTTTTAAAGGCGAGGTTTGGCGATATTTCAGATACGCTAAACTTTATATTAGATACCGGTAGCGGTGGTATTTCGCTTGATTCTGCAACATGCGAAGAATTTCACATACAAACAAGAAAGACAGATACTACAGTAACTGGCATTGGCGGTGCCCACAGGGTTTCTTTTGCGTTTGATAGAACTTTGTATTTACCGGGCTTAACAGTTGAGCATCTTAATTTTCATGTAAATAATTATGATGTACTGAGTAGCGTATATGGCGAAAAAATTGATGGCATTATTGGGTTTAGTTTTTTTAGCCGTTATGTGGTAAAAGTAAATTTCGACAGTAGCCAAATAGAAGTTTACACGCCCGGCAAGGTTAATTATCCAAAAGGTGGCCATATGCTGCACCCTGCATTTACCAGCCTGCCAATTCAGTGGCTTAATATAAAAGATAAAAATAAATCAGGCTTTAATTTTTATTTAGATACAGGTGCAGGCATATGCTTGCTTTTAAGTGAAAAATTTGCAAAAGATAGCGGGATTCTTTTAAAAAAGAGAAAGCCGGTACTAACACAGGCAGAAGGAATGGCGGGCAAACTTCAAATGCAGCTGACTGTTATTAGGGAAGTTAAAATAGGGCCGTATAAATTTAGACAAGTACCTACTTATATTTATAGAGATGATTACAATGTAACCTCGTACCCCTTTACCGGCGGACTTTTTGGCAATGATTTGCTGCGGCGGTTTAACCTTGTTTTCAACTATCCCGACCATGAAATTCATCTATTGCCAAACAGCCATTATTATGATGTTTTCGATTATGCTTACACAGGATTAGGAATTTATTATAATGACGGAAAAATTATGATTGAAGATGTTATTCCAAATTCTCCGGCCGAAAAAGGACAATTTAAAATCGGCGATGAGATAATGTCTGTTGACAATAATTTCTCCCGAAATATTCAGGTTTACAAAAACATGTTACAAAGGCCGTTTGAGATAGTTAAGGTAATTGTTAAAAGAGACGGGTTATTAAAAGTGCTCACTATTAAAATATCAAGTATCCGTTAAACCTGTTTCCGGTTATAATCTCCTCCGTACATTTGCAGATGATTAAATTTGAAAAATTTGAAATAGCCAACGGTTTAAAAGTGTTGGTTCATGAGGATAAAAGCACACCTATGGCAGTTGTTAATGTGCTGTACGATGTTGGTGCAAGAGATGAAGACCCTGCTAAAACCGGTTTTGCTCATTTATTTGAACACCTGATGTTTGGTGGCAGCATAAATATTCCTGTGTACGATGAGCCACTGCAAGTTGCCGGTGGAGAAAACAATGCCTTTACAACCAACGACCTAACTAATTATTATTGCGAATTACCAGCAGAAAATTTAGAAACTGCATTTTGGCTGGAAAGCGACAGAATGCTTTCGCTTGCCTTCAGCAAAAAAAGCCTGGAAGTGCAGCGAAAAGTTGTTTGCGAAGAATTTAAAGAGCATTATATAAATAAGCCTTACGGCGATGTTTGGCATAAAATAAGACAGCTTACCTACACCGTTCATCCATACAAATGGATGACTATTGGAGCCGAACTTAGCCATATTGAAAATGCAACATTGGATGATGTAAAAGCATTTTTTAATAAACATTATAATCCAAGCAATGCTATTTTAGTTGTGGCAGGTAATGTATCGGTGGATGAAGTAAAGCGACTTACTGAAAAATGGTTTGCGCCAATTCCGGCGGGAGAAAGATACGTTCGTAATCTTCCGGCAGAGCCGAAACAAACAGCAGCAAAATCAAGTACAGTAAAAGCAAATGTACCGTTGGATGCGTTGTACAAATGCTGGCATATTTATCCACGAACGGATATGCGTTATTACACCGCCGATTTAATCACAGAAATTTTAAGTGGCGGAGGATCATCACGTTTGTTTCAGGCATTGGTTAAAGAAAAACAGCTGTTCAGCAATATTGAATGTTATCATTTAGGCAGTACAGATGCCGGCTTATTAACCATTGAAGGCAAACTGGTAAAAGGCGTAAAAATGGAAGATGCAGAAGCGGCTATTAATGAAGAGTTAGTAAAGCTGCAAAATGATGGCATTAGCCAACGTGAACTTGATAAAGTGAAGAACAAAACCGAGAGCATGATTGCTTTTGAAGATATGAGTATAACCAACCGTGCAGCAAGTTTAGCCATGTATGAATTAATGGGCGATGCCGATTTAATTAATAGAGAATTAGATAGGTACCAGGCAGTAACTGCAGAAGAAATAAAGGCAGAAAGCAAAATTATTTTCGATGTAAACAACAGCAACACGCTGTATTACTACTCGGATAATTAATTGTAAATTTGATAAAACAAATTTTATGACGGCTTTAAAAATTAGCAAGTTAAAAAAAGAGATTGAAACACTTTCTTCAGGACTTTCTGCCTCGGACGCCCAGCATATTTTTTATGATATAGTTTTTAAAAAAAAGGTAGAAGAAGGCTTAAAAGAGGCAGATGAGGGACAGGCTACAGATTGGAATGAGTTTAAAAAGGAAATGCGTTCATGGTACAAATCGAAATAACCCCAAAAGCAAAAAAAGATATTGCTGGAATTTATGAATACATTCTGCTAGACTCATACCAAAATGCAGAACTTGTCGCAGAATCTATTATAAAAAAAATTGAGACTTTAAAGCGGCAGCCTGATTTCGGAAAAATTGTTAAAGAATTTAATAATCCCTTGATAACAGAGTTAAAACTATTTAAGTACAGAATAATCTACAGGCTAAAAAATCCTCAACTTGTGGAAATAATAACAATTCAACACAGCGCAAGGTTATTAAACAATAATCCTCACCTTAAAGACTTTTTTGAATAAAAATATAATGAACCGAAAAACAGCTCCCCTTATAAAAGATGCGATTGAATTTGATTTGCAGCTTAAGCCTTACCATCATTTCACCTTAGATAATGGCGTGCCCGTTTATGCCGTTGATGCAGGCGCACAAGAAGTAGTGCAGGTAGAGCTTGTGTTTTACGCAGG
>JBBQPX010000115.1:0-8347 GCA_038216775.1 Chitinophagales bacterium | reverse complement strand
AAGAAGAACCCGTTGTTGAAGTTGTTGAGGAAGAAACGCCAGTTGTTTTGCAGGAGGAAAACGAAATAACAGAAGAGCCCCAAATGGGAGAATCAGCAAATGCTAACAGCAATCAGGTGCTACCCGGTTTTGAAAATGCCGAATTTGAAAGATATGTTTTTACCGATGCTGGCAGTAATAAGTTTTGGGAAGCTGCTATTCAGGAAAATAAACTAATTGTGAGATATGGACGCGTTGGCACCAAGGGGCAGGTACTTGTTAAAACTTTTGCCGATTTAGAAAAAGCTACCAGAGAGAAGGAAAAACTGGTAAAAGAAAAAACCGGAAAAGGCTATTTAAAAGCCTGATAACGATGATATAACAGTTTTTTAAGCCCTTGTTTCCTTTTTCGTAAACATTCAACTATTGGCAATTGTTATATTTGCACATTAATATACAGTTATGATTAAAACAGGAAACCCGGTAATAAGTATTTATACCGAAATGACACCCAATCCGGAAACAATGAAGTTTGTGGCAAACAAGCTTTTGTACCCGGGTAAAAGTATCGACTTTGCTGATGAAGCAAGTGCAAAACCATCGCCTCTGGCGCAGGAATTATTTACATTTCCTTTTATAAAAGCAGTTTTTATTGCGAGCAATTTTATAACGCTTACTAAAACCAGCGATACAGAAGATTGGCAGGATGTAATACCATCCATAAAACAATTTTTAAAAGAATACCTGGAAGAAGGAAAAGTGGTGGTTAATGATGATGAAGTTGCCAGCATGAAACAGGAAAGCAGCAACGAAGTAAGTGCCGATGATGATGACGTAGTAAAACGTATTAAAGAGTTATTGGAAAATTACGTAAAACCAGCCGTTGAAATGGACGGAGGTGCTATTCAATTTAAAAGCTACGAAGATGGCAGAGTAAATTTGATGATGCAAGGAAGTTGTAGTGGTTGCCCATCTTCAATGATAACTTTAAAAGCAGGTATTGAAGGTATGATGAAAAGAATGATACCAGAAGTGAAGGAAGTGGTTGCAGAAGCGGAGTAAATACAGCCCCAAACCCCTAAAGGGGCTTTTGATCGAAATAATATTAAGCATCTATGTTAGATGCTTTTTTTGTGTGAATTAATTTATCTTCAAACAAAGAACCTGGCAATGAAAATTAGATTGTTTGCGATTGCTTTTTTGCTGCCATTTATTGGTTATGCTCAATTAACCGATAAAGAAATTTACGACCTCAAAGGCGGCAGGGTGAAACCAGATACCAGCTACATTTACCAATTACCTTTTACAAAAGGCAGTAAATATTTTTTGATACAGGCGTACAATAGCAAGATGAGCCATACCAATGAACTAAGCTTGGATTTTAAAATGAAACAAGGAAGTAAAATCTGCGCAGCAAGAGAAGGAATTGTTATTGCTATTAAAAAAGACAGTGATAAAGGTGGTTTAAACAACAGTTATATGAATGATGGAAACCACATCATTATTAAACATAAAGATGGCAGCAGTGCATATTACTGGCACTTACAAAAAGATGGTGTTTTTGTAAACATGGGCGATACTGTGCAAAAAGGGCAACTGATAGGATATAGTGGCAACACAGGTTACACAGCATTTCCGCATTTGCATTTTCAGGTGCAGGACAAGGATGGGAAAGATGTAGCTACCAGATTTATTACAAATAAGGGTGTTGTTTATCTGCGCCCTTCTGAATATTATAAAAGCGTTAAGGAATAGTCCTTTAAGTATAAGTCCACAACTAACGCTTAAGCGCAACCCTTCCATGGCAGATGGGCAACTTGCGCCATGCACAAATTTTACAGGTGCAAAATTTATGCATGCAAGCGTTTTTTACAATCGCATCAAATACACGCCATGTCCATAGGTAGAAACAACGACATCTACTGCGTTCTTCCAATGAAAATCAGTAATGTTTACAAGCCCGGTATCTATTAATCTCATCCAGGTACTGCCACCTGTATAAGAAATATAAATACCGGCGGTACTTGTGCCAGCTAACACTATTTGGGAGTCGTAGGGAGAAAAGGCTATTGCTGTGATTTGATTTACACCTTTTACACTTTTCAACATGGCTCCGTTATCTCTCAAAATATTATGGAGTGATGTTACTTCAGTCCAATCGTTGCCACCATTGGTACTTACTTTTAACTTAAATGTTGAGGCTTCTACTGCAAAAATACTGTCGGAGTTAGTTGTGCTTACAGCAAATAATGGATGGAAATAGAAATCAGCTCCATACCTATGAAAACCTCCAGTGAAAGATCGCATTGCAGGATAACTCCAAGCGGCTGCTGCAGGATTGGTTGGGTTAGTAAGTTTTGCCAGTTTTATGCCATCGCTAGTTTGTATAGAAGAAGTTAAAACCTGCGTAGCATTTCTATTCGTGCTCAAAAAAGCATTTGCTTCAGCTCTTACATTGTTGGTAGCAGGTAAGTTTTGCCAGGTACACCCATCATTAAAAGATATTTTCCATGGGTATATTTCACTGGTTGGGCTCACTGGTTTTGCATCTTGAATATATATTCTGTTACCCATCCACACAGGGTTTCCCCATCCATCATCTGGACCTTTCCATAAGTTATTGGTACCTCCGCATACCGTTATTTCGGGGTCTCCCACAGCGGCTCCTGGTATTCTTAAACCTGTTGGACCTCTTTTATCTGGCGCAAAAAGCACCGTACGAGGAGCTATGCTCCCAAAACCTCGTCTGTCTAATAAATAACCTTCATTTAAACCTTGTGCTTTTAAAGTAAAGTCATTATTTAATACGCCAAATCCATTATGTTGTGTTCCAAAATTTACTAACTGATTAGTTCCTGTTAGGTTATAAACATCCAGGTTATTAAGCCCGCTGCTGGTGTTGTCTGTCGCCCAAGCGTATCTCAAACCGGCGCCATAGTCCAAGCTGCTGCTATGCACCCCTCCGTCTGATGTCATTATAATTTTATTATTGCTGGCAGTTGCAGGAAATCTTAAAAAATGTCGAGTATCATCGTGACCGGGTTTTATTTCTGCTGACCATGTTACAGGATTGGAATTATTACATCCAGCAATGGCATTGGCTGGACTAGTACCACTTATATCTGCTTGAAAAAATTTAAACTTATTAGACACTAACAGACTGTATTTACCTGCAACCAATGAATCCATATACACCGAATAAAAACCGCCAGCGGCATCTGGTGGTAAAGCCGGCGAAGCGAACGAATTCCAGTTTATTCCATCTGTAGAGTAGTGTATTTTTCCCGAGCGCTCTATATCATTGAATAAAAAAACAGAGTTTGAGAAATCGGTATTGAGTTTAAACCTTCCCGAAGCATCGGAAATTCTTAAGCTTGCATTAGTAAGCCGCCACCGATCTCCGGCTTGATCGAAAACATATAAGCCTGCCGAACTTACAGCTACCATAGCTCCATTTTTTAAAATAGCCATGGAATAAATAGGAATAGTAAAGTTTCGTCGCATCAAACTCCATTGCCCCGATATGCCAAAAGATGCTATGCCAAAATCGCCGCAAGCAAAAAAAGATGCTTTGTCTGGTCCATGTATCACTCTATAAGCTGCGGTTCTACCGGTTACAGAAAATGTGCCTCGTTCAAACTCGGCTCTGCCCCACCAACCCGTTTTTTTCTTTTCCCATATTTGCGGCAGGCTGCTAGTAGAAAATTCATCATAGCTTACTGCCCAGGCATACGTATAGGAAGGAATACCCGATAAAAGCACATCCGTAATAAAAGGGTTATTAAAATCAGAGTTGTTAGTCCAGGTACGTCCTTCATCTTGAGCATTAAAAGTTTCAAAAACACCACCGCCAGAAGCTAACATAATATGATTGGCATTTACAGGGTTTAAGGACAAACTTTCAACTCTACCATTGTATTGAAAATTGTGTTTAATAGACCTTATTGTGCTTCTGCTATAGGCATAATTGGGTTTTGTAAATGTCCGCTTATAAATTTCGAAAACATGGTTTATCACGTATGGCATGCCGTAATGATCTACTGCTATTCGTGTACCTCCACCATCAAATTCCTGCCATTCTGATACATTCCATTTATGAATACTAAAACTTCCAGAGCGGCTTCCCATACCAATTACCCATAAGCTGCCATCTGCTCCTATCGCAACATCTTTTGCTGCTCCTGGGTATAAAAACCATGAGCCATCCGCAAGCCTTTCTTTTATAGCTCCACTCGCAGTGGCTACAATTGGTTGTCCGTTAGGGCCAACAGCAATGGACACCCCACCTCCAGGTACGGTTGTCCAATTACCAGCATTCCAAAATTGAATATTTTTACCGTCTGTAGTATTTGTAATACCAATTATCCATTTAGCACCATTTGAGCCTATGGCTATGTCTGACGCAGCACCTGGCATTTGTATCCATCGGTTACCTTCTCTACGCCATATTTGATTTAAATTATTAATAACCCACGGATTACCGTTGGGTTCTACTGCTATATTTGTTGCAGACCCATCTATTTCATTCCAGCCTGTTCCATTCCACTTATGTATACTATATCCATTACTGCCAGGAATATTTCCTACCACCCATACATCTCCATTGGCTCCAATACTAATGTCTCTTGCTGCACCGGGTTGTTTTCTCCATTCATCTGCAAATGCATGTATTGTTAGTAAAACAAAACAAAGACTAAAAATAATTTTTTTCAAAATGATTGGTTTTTAGATAATTATTCCACGTAAAAAGTTTTTCTCCTTGTATCGCCTGTAAAACGGTGAAGTGGTGCACCAGCTTTATCCACTAATTGTTTAGTTTGGCCGTTTATTGTTATTGATAAGGTAAACTTATCTATATCCCAATTATCAGCACCCATGCCACCGCCACCGGTGTGCCATAGTTCAACCGTATTAATATCATTTACACCAAGGTTGGGTAAACTAGCCAATTGTTTAGATATTGTATGCTCGCTAAAATTGCCCCAACCGGCTCTGTCATTAATATTATTGTATGTTAATTTTAGAGTGGAGTTTCTAAATGTAATTACAACTTTAGCATTATCGTTACCGCCTCGCAAATCATCACCACCTACACCTATTGTAGCATTTATTGTGGCCGTTTTAGGTGGCGCAAAATTTTCAATCCAGCCACTGCCAGATATTACGGTAGGATTTCTTCTAAAATCAAAACGTTTTGGTATTTCAGAATTATCGTAAGTCATTCGCCAAGGTGTTTGTCTGTTTGACTCGGTGTTTAACAATTCGTATTTGACAGTTTGCCCATTTGTTTTAAATGTAGCGGTCACTAAAATCCTGTTTATATCCCAATTATCTGGCGATTTTGTTGTGGGGCTGTTTGAATTAGAATGTTGCCTTGTTAACTCCATTGCTAATAAATCGCCAATTACGATTGAGGCGTCTAATGGAATAGTTACTTTGCGAATGGAGTTTTTGGGCCAAGTTGCATTCTTGTTAACGCTTCTGGTAAATAACGCTGGTTTATTTACAAAAATCAAATTAAGGTCTAGCCCAAACTCTGGCGTACCAATGCCACGTAAATCATCTTCGCCGGTTTTAAATTCAATATCCAATGTATTTTGAGCAAATGATGATGTAATAATGAAAAATGAAATAATAAAATTGAGTGTACTTTTTTTCATGTTGCGCATTATTTTGTTTTTTTATGATCCAAAAATATAAAGTTTCGTTGGTTGTAACAATGCCATAATCAGGGGATGGCTACCGCTGAAGTGTATGTTAGTGTAATAAGGCAAACGCATAGCACAACATCCTGCGAAGCAGAAGTCTTTAAATAAAAAAGTATCTTTTTAGAATACCTTTTTTTATTTACATGAATTAACACACATCTATACCTGCAATATTTACCTCACTGCACTTTTTATTGTTTCAATTTTTTCCCAAAGTTTAGCTAATTGTTCCGCTGATTTGTTTAAGCGATTCATTACATCGGTACCGCCCGGATTTCTTTTAACTTCCCAGAAAAATTCAGGCATCAAACCATAGTGCGATACACCACCATCTGTAAAATAATTCCAGGTTTTGTTACCGGTTTTGCAGTTACCAATAGTTCTTGTAAAATATAGTAGTGCTTCGTTTTTTGTATTAAAGTCGTAAACAGATCTTTCACTCTTGGGCAATCTTTCAAACCCATTTACATCGGTACCTATAGCAATATTTTTATTGCCCATAGCGCTGTAAGCATTGTTTGCGTTATCAATAAATTCGGTTGGGCGTGAGTCTGAAGTACCTACACCAAACATGCCTCCTAATGCAGCCACCCTGTTTACAAGGTACACAGGTGCACTACGTTCCTTCATAGTATGCTCGTTGGTGCCTCTTATGGCATTGTGACCCATCATTAATGGGTAACCTATTGTTCTGGACCCAACGCCTATACCTTCGGCTATTTGTACAGCTCTGTTTTGGGCTGTTTCTCCCATATGGTCAATATCAATCATTATACCCAGTTTCATCATTTCGTTAATAGCCACTTCGCCTAATGATGTTAATCCATTGGCATTCATATGCCCAGCCGGAATAAATTTATATACATCTAATTCCGGGCTGGGTTTCATAATGTTCATAATACTTTCGTAGCTGCCGCAGCATCTTATTTTACCTGGCGGCGGACTGCATTTAAACACATCGTTAAAGCAGGGGGCTGGTATTTCGCCAATGCCTTGCAGTAACCCATACACACCTAATATTAACGAATTATCTAAACCGGCTGGTGTGGGTGTTCCATCAACCCTAATATCAGCACTGTATTTTATGTTTGGGTCGGGGGAATGAACTACTTTAAAATGCGAACCGTTTGCGTGCTTATTTGCAAAGTTAAAAAGCATACTATAAACTGCCGTACCACCAAAACTATTATCAATTAAATGTACCGGAAATGCATACCGAATACCACTATCGTACAGGTTTCTTATCTCGGCTCTAACTGTTGTTTCATTGGTTAGCACACCCGGTTTTCCAAAATTGCCGATTTTATCAACTTCCATTCCTAAAATAACTGCAAGTTTTCCGCTGTTAACAATGCGCCTCATATCTGTTGGCGAGTAAGCAATTTCCATAAAGTCGTTATGCCTGTTAACAAATAATTTCGTTTCGGTAATTTGCTGACTTGCTACGGATTTATCGTCAAAAGGACCGTCGCCATTAGTTATTGTTGCGAGTAATTCGCTATTTACCGTTAAGGCAACAATTACATTTATTCCACCTGCATGTGCTCTGCGAATCCAGTCCACCCACATTTGCTGATGCAAAATGGAGCTTTGATGCGGCCATGCCGGAAAATCAGGATAGCCAGCATGCACATGATCGCCGTGTGGGTTTGATTCGAAAGGAACGACGTATTTAAAATCGGCATCAAGAGCATAATTAATTATCGCTGCCCTCAAATAATCGCCACAAGTATTATCAACACCCCAACCTCCGTGCGTACTATTACAGTTTCCTAAAGCCTCATCAATTGTTGTTGCTCTTTTAGGAGCTGCATTACAATTATTTGTGCCTGCAGGTATTATTGAACCAATATCTAAAACGCCATGTACCGCCTTTTTGCCAAAGCCTAAATAACTCATGGGGTGCGTGTGCAGGTCCACAATGCCCTGCAAAGGGCAATTGAAATTGTTAAACTGTAAAACTTCTGCAATGGGCTGTGGAGATAGTGTTGCCTCAAACCTAAAATCATCTACACATATGTAACCTCTGTCATCATTGTCAGTAATACGCAATCGTACTGTTTTACCCCTAAACTTTTCATTAACTACTACAGCTACTCTTTTAAATTTTATATTGTCGAGCGGTTTTAAAGTTCCTGGATTATTTGTTCGCACAATATCATTGCCTGTAACTTCTGTATTAATTATACTTTGTACAACTGCATAGTTTTGCGAATTAAAACTTACCGTGTTATATCTGACATTTGCCGTTCGTGGAATAGTTATGGGGCGGCCGCCAACCAGTCTCGTTTCTGCTTCTACTGGTATAATATCATCAACCGAAAAGCTTCCATCCATTAAAACTAAAATATCTACGCTGCAAAGCTTTCGGGTGCTGTTGCCGGCTAAAAGAAAGCTTATCATTTTATCATTGCCTATAAAGCTTTCTGATATTAACGTGCCGGTAGTTGTGGTAATAATCTGCGTATTAATTGCTGCTGTTGCATTAGGCCTGTTATCGCCAGAGCTTAGCCAGTAATTGCCTTCGTAGCCCGGGTTCCAGCTTTGTGCAGATGGTACTGTGGCACTCATATCCCAACAGGTTGGTTTGTTTTCGTACCTGGAGATACTTATTTTACCAAAGGTTGGCTGATTAGCAAAAGCATTGCCCTCGGCAGTCC
>JBBQPX010000114.1:0-8361 GCA_038216775.1 Chitinophagales bacterium | reverse complement strand
GAAGCCCCCTCCGCCCCCTAAAGGGGGAACTTAGAGCAAGAGAATGTTATTAAAATTTTTATTTCGATTTACATAGAAATCATTTTTCATTTTATCTAAACTCTAATTCATTGAACTTTTCGCTATGTAGAATTGTACTTGAATTGAGGTTCTCCGCCGCGGCGGAGGCAGGGGTATGAAAACAGCAATCATCGGTGGCGGAATTATCGGATTATCCTGTGCATATTATTTGCAGCAATCAGGGCATGAAGTTGTCGTGATTGACAACACAGACATGACTGACGGCGCTTCCTACGGCAATGCAGGGCATGTTGTTCCTTCACATTTTGTACCGCTTGCATCGCCGGGCATTGTGGCGCAAGGTATGCGGTGGATGTTAAATTCCTCTAGTCCATTTTATGTAAAACCCAGAATAAACATGGATTTGATTCGCTGGGGTTTTGCCTTCTGGCGGCAGGCGAATGAAAAAACGATGCAATCAAATATTCCACATCTACAAAAATTACTTGCGTTAAGCCGTGACTTATTTGATGAAATGAAAAATGATTTGGGCAACAACTTTTTTATGAAAGAAAAAGGTATTCTTATCGTTTACAAAACTGCTGACAGTGAAAAGCATGAAATACATTTAACAAAGCAGGCGGCACAAATGGGCTTGCAATCGACAATATTATCTGCGCAGCAAGTACAGGATTTAGAAACGGCAACAACTATTGATGTAAGAGGAGGTGTGCTATATAAAGATGATGCACACTTGCATCCCGGAATGTTTACCAGCGCTTTAAAAAATCATTTAATAAACAAAGGCGTAAAAATAATATCTGAAAACAGCGTTACTGGTTTTGAAACATTTGGCAACAATATCAAATCAATCATCAGCAATAAAGAAAAAATAACGGCAGATGAATTTGTGCTGGCAAACGGCGCATGGCTGCCTTCACTTGCAAAAAAACTTGGCATTAATATTTTAATGCAGGCGGGTAAAGGTTACAGCATTACCTATGAAAGTTATAAGCCGCAGTTACAATATGCAGCCATACTTGTTGACCATCGTGTGGTTACAACGCCTGTTGGCAACGATTTACGCCTTGCAGGCACCATGGAAATAAATGCGCCGGGTTCGCCCATAATGCCGAAGAGAGTGAAGGCAATTATCGATTCCGTAAAATTATACTACCCGCATTTACAACTGCCCTATGTAGAAAATAAAAAAGCATGGAGTGGTCTTCGTCCCTTAAGTCCTGATGGCTTGCCGTATATTGGTCGTGATGCAAAATATAGTAACCTGGTTATTGCAGGCGGCCATGCCATGCTTGGCCTTTCGCTTGCTACGGGTACTGGTAAACTAGTTCAAGAAATTATTGACAATAAATCATTGAGCATGTCTTTATCTGCATTTAACATAGCGAGGTTTAAATAAACAACAGAACTGAAAGCTAATGTCACAGGATGTTTCCATGCAGTTGTTTCTATTTTAATAGGATTTTAATCCTTATTCCTTTTATCCCGCCGGGGTTTTTAGTAACTTCGCAGCTCTTCAGGCAGGTTACTGTTTTGGCAATGCCAAAATTCTACACAGAAATAAAAAATAATTTTCTTCTATTACTACCTGAACTATTCAACTCAATAAATAACAATACAAAAATGGAAACAATAATTATAGACCAACAGACTGGCAAGCATGATGTATTTACCAATGATGTAATTGCCTCATTTTTATTTCAGCATCTTGACCAGTTTGGCGATAAAAAAGAATTGATTTTAAAATGCCTGGATTATGTATTTAATCCGGACCGTGGTGGCTTTGTAGTTGTAGCGCATGAAGATGGAAAAATAGGCGGCGCAGTTATAGTTAATGAAACTGGAATGGATGGGTACATTCCTGAAAACATTCTGGTTTATATAGCTGTTGACAAAACTCACCGTGGAAAAGGACTGGGCAAAAGCCTGATGCAGAAAGCAATGGAAAGAGCCAAGGGGAGTATTGCCTTACATGTAGAGCCTGACAATCCTGCAAAATTCTTGTACGAAAAACTTGGTTTCACCAATAAATATCTTGAAATGCGTTTGCAACGATAATCATAATGAAAACTACAGCACAATATCTTATTCACCTTCGGCAACTGTTACACGCTAATCCAGAAGTTTCGGGCAGTGAAATAAATACAGCAGCTTATGTGGAAGGCTTTTTAAAAAACCTAAAGCCCGATGAATTAATTACAGGGCTTGGTGGTAATGGGATACTTGCTATGTTTGATTCCGGTAAACCGGGATTAACATTGCTTTTTAGGGCTGATATCGACGCTTTGCCCATTCCCGAAATAAATGATTTCCCACATCGTTCTGTGCATGATGGTGTTTCGCATAAATGCGGACATGATGGGCATACCACTATTTTATGCGGACTTGCAGAAAAGCTTGCAGAGCAAAAGCCTACATCTGGCAAAGTGTATTTATTATTTCAGCCTGCAGAAGAAACTGGCGAAGGCGCTGCACTTGTTGTGCAGGATTCAAAATTTAATATTACACCTGATTATGTTTTTGCATTGCATAACCTTCCCGGTTATGAAACCGGTAATATTGTTGTGAAAGATGGTCTATTTTCTGCCGCTGTTAACAGCATCATCATCAAACTAAATGGAAAAACAGCGCATGCTGCCGAACCGGAGTTTGGTTACAACCCGGCAAAAGCTATCAGCGAAATTATTACAGTTGCAGATGAGTTGAACCACAATATTCCCGAAGAAGAAAATTTTCAATTAGCAACGCCGGTGTATATTAATATGGGCAGTAACGCTTACGGCATATCTGCCGGAGAAGCAGAACTGCACTACACTTTACGTTGCTGGGATAATGAGCGGTTACACAAACTCGAAACTACTTTAATTACAAAATCAACAGCGATAGCATTAAAATATAGTTTACAGATTGAGTGTGAGTTTACGCAAACATTCTTCGCCAATAACAATAATAAGCAAGCAAATGACGTGGTGAGAGCCGCAGCAAAACTTAATAGTTTTAACACAGAAGAAAAAGTGATTCCGTTTAAGTGGGCTGAAGATTTTGGCTATTTTACAACAGCTTACAAAGGTTGCATGTTTGGCTTGGGTGCCGGTAAAAATCATCCTGCACTGCATAATCCTGATTATGATTTTCCTGATGTTATTATTGAAACCGGCGTACAGGAATTTTATTCGATCACTAAAATTTTATTAGATACTTAATGTTTGAATCATCTGTTATAGAATTAAGCAAATCGGCTCTTGAAAATAATTTACATTTTTTGAGCAAACGCACAGGACCTCATGCAAAATATTGCAGTGTTGTAAAAGGCAATGCTTATGGTCATGGCATTTCAGAATTTGTTAAGCTTTCTATGGACTGTGGTATAAAATATTTTGGTGTTTACTCGGCTGATGAAGCATATCAAATTAAAAAGACCATAAAAGGAAAACCAGAGATTTACATAATGGGATATGTGGAAAATGAAGCAGTTGAATGGGCTGTTAGTGAAGAAATAGAATTCAGCATTTTTGATTTACAACGACTGGAGACTGCATTGAAAGCTGCAAAGAAATTAAATAAAATAGCAAAAATTCATATTGAGCTTGAAACTGGTATGAACCGTACTGGCTTTGATGAAAAAGGAATTATTGCCGCAGGCGAATTGATTAGAAAGCATGTCGAATATTTTGATGTAAGAGGCACCTGTACTCATTTTGCCGGTGCGGAAAGCATGGCAAATAATTTTAGGGTAGCGCAGCAGATTGGTAATTTTTATAAGGCTATGTTAACCGTGGGCAGAACGGGATTAAAACCTTCATATCAGCATTTGGCCTGTTCGGCAGCTGTTATGAATTACCCAGAAACTATATCAAATATGGTTCGCATTGGCATTATGCAATATGGCTTTTGGCCCAACGATGAAACATTTATTCGGTTTACTGGTGAAAAGGAACGGAAAAATAAAATTCTTAAAAGAATTATTACCTGGAAGAGTAAAGTGATGAGTGTGAAAAAAGTGAAGAAAGGAAGTTTTATCGGTTACGGTACAACTTACCTGGCACATCAAGATATGACTGTTGCGTTTATACCCATTGGCTATGCACACGGTTACAGCCGCAACTTAAGCAACACAGGCAAAGTTTTAATACATGGTGCAGAAGCTTCGGTTGTTGGCACAGTAACTATGAACGCAATAACGGTTGATGTATCGCATATTGACAATATTGAAAAAGGCGATGAAGTAGTACTCATCGGCACGCAAAAAAATAAATCGGTAAGTGTTTTTTCTTTTAGCGAAATGAGCAATCAATTAAACTATGAAATGCTTACACGTTTACCAAGGGATATTCCCAGAATAATTGTTGACTAAAAAACAATATGGCTTTTTTAAAATTATACAGAAACAAACTAAAGTACAATTTCAATTTTTTGGATAAGCTTTTTAAAAAAAATGGTATTGAATGGGGCGTTGTGTCTAAACTACTTTGTGGTAACGAAACATTTTTAAAAGTGTTGGTAGATATGGGCGTAACTCAGATGCACGACACCCGAATTTCTAACCTAAAGGTAATTAAAGAACTTGCGCCCGCAGTTCAAACTGTTTATATAAAACCGCCACCAAAGCGCAGCATTCCCAATCTTATTAAATATGCAGATGTAAGTTTTAATACAGATTTATCTGTGATAGAAATGCTTAGCAAAGAAGCTGTAAAACAAAAAAAGCAGCATAAAATTATCATCATGGTTGAAATGGGCGACCTGCGGGAAGGCGTTATGGGTGATGATTTGCTCGATTTTTATGGCAAGATATTTAAGTTGCCAAATATTAATATTGTTGGCATTGGCACTAACCTAAATTGCCTAAATGGCATTATGCCATCGCAAGATAAAATGGTGCAGCTTTCGTTGTACAAGCAATTGATTGAAATTAAATTCAATAAAAAAATACCCTGGGTTTCCGGCGGCACAACAGTTGCAGTTCCCATGTTGATTAAACACCAGATTCCAAAATCCATCAATCATTTCCGCATTGGCGAAGCTCTGTATTTTGGCAAAGATATTTTTACTGATGGTGTTATAAAAGGAATGCATTCGGATGTACTAAGACTTTATACAGAAATTATTGAATTGCATGAAAAACCAATGACGCCCAGTGGAGAACAAATGGAAAACCCTTCCGGCAAACTGACAACATTTGACGAGGAAGATATAGGCAAAAAATCCTATCGTGCTATTATTGACATTGGTTTGTTGGACTGTAATCCCCAGTTTTTAATTCCTGAAGATGATGACGTAAAAGTTATTGAAGCCAGTTCGGATATGCTGATACTGGATTTAGGTAAAAATGAAAAAAGTTACAAGGTTGGTGACCTGGTAACTTTTCAATTAAAATATATGGGAGCTTTGGGAATTATGAATTCTAACTACATTCAAAAAATTGTTGAATAGCCTACTGTTTAATCAATGTATCTACCTGAAGTTGAACACTGTCTTTTTTCTTCTTTTTCAATAAATTTTCTAGCAAGCCTTTTACGGACTCCGTTGCTTTTTGTTGAGTATTTTTTACAGGGGCATTGGCGCTATCATTTACTACTACTGCAGTATCTTTTATGCCAAGTAATCTTCTGCGTAATTCTTCTTTTGCAGCAAGCTCTAATTGCTTACGTAGTGATGCTAAAGTGTCTGTTACTGCTTTTTTTGCACTGTCCACTTTTGCTTGTACAAAATCCTTCACCTGTTCTTTCATTTGGTCGGCTAGGGTTTCGCCGGTTTGTTTTAAATCTACCTGCAATGTCGGGCTTTTTAAAGTCCCTCCCATCGCAAGTTTGAGGCTTACCGTTTCCCCAATATTTACAGGAATGCCTTTTGCATTTACCGCACTTATAAGGCCATTTACAAAATTATTGCCCTGTGTTCCCATTAAAGAGCGTGGTAATTTTATATTGATAGCGTACTTAATTCCTTCATCAAGCCCAATTCCCTGCAAGCCACCAATCTCCATTTCAATGTCTTTTAATTTAACGGTGAAAGGTTTTATTAGCATTTTACCATTCGAAAATTCAAATGCAGTTTTAATATCCTGCAAAGAAATTTCCTGCAATGCTTTTACATTTAAGGTTGATGCAATTTTATCGAGCGGCGCAAACTTGCTTAAAAAACCTTCAATCAAAAATAAATTACCGTTGCCAGAAATGGTGCTCATATCAACACTCATATTATCGCCTAGTCTGCCGTTAGCAGATAAGACTGACGTAAGTTTACCAGAAAGAAATTTACCAATCGGCATTAACTTCTGTGCGGTGTTAAATGCGTAAAATGTTTTTTGAATATCTACCTGGCTCACATCATAAGCCATGGCAATCATCGGTTTTGCTTTGCTTTCTTTAGTGCTGTAAGAGCCGTTAATTTTTATTGTACCGTCCAAGGCATTACCGGAAACATTATTGAGTTTTACAGTTTGGTCTTCTACTTTTACGGTACCCGATAAATTCTGAATATCTACTTTATCATACTTTAGATTATCAACTTTTGCATTAACTGTTACATCTAAATTTGCAGGCACAACAAAGGGTGCAGAGCCGCCTCCCTTTATGGGCGTGGCTGCTGTATCTGCGGCTACCCCAATCCAATCATTCAAATTTACTTTATCTGCATTTACAGTTAAATCAGCATTCAATGCTTTTCCGTTAAGCATATAGCTTAGCAGGTTATTAATTTGTCCGCCTCCATTAAAGTTTGAGTTTTGGTATTGTCCGTTCAGGTTGCTGATGTCAATTTTAGTTGGCGTAAAATCAGCATGTACCGTATTTATTTTTACTCCCGTAGGATAATCAACCGAAGTGTAATTAAAATTATTTACATCAATAATACCCGTGGCAAAAAACTTTTCGTAGCGTTGTTTTTCTATATCATTTACATTCCCTTTTATGCTTACATCGGCATTCATTAAACCAGAAAGGCTGGTACCGTTTTCCAATTTTATATAATTGGCAACTTCAGATAAATTTAACTTGCCCTTTGCAGCCGCATCCACAAACATATTGCTGATTGGATTTTTAACAAGCACTCTAAAATCAAACGGCTCATTATCTATTGCAAGGTGTCCCTTTGTAATATCAACAACAACATTATCTGTTTGCCCGTCAGGATTATCAACAACGCCGCTAAAATTAATCTGCTGAATAGCTTTGGGCAGCTCTGTGTATTTGAAAGAACCATTTTTTACATCCATCGCTACATGGTAACCGGGCATGGTTGAGTCTCTGTAAATACCCTTTACAAAACCTTCGAAATTAGCTTCGCCGGTTGCAGTTATTTTATTAAAATCTTTTTGATAAACTACAGGTATCAGTGAGAGTATATTTTTAAAATCTGTAGAAGGCGATTTAAATTTAATATCCATGCCATACCCATTTGCAAGGCTAGCAATATTACCACTTCCTGATATTTTAAGCGCATTCAATAAAATATCCATCGCATCAAAACTGTAAATATTTTTTTTGTTGTCGATTTTTATATCTGTATCAATCGTTGTTTTTACTTTTGATAAAAATGGCACTGCGCCGTACGTGTAAGTGACTTCATCGGCACTGGTCTTTGTTTTCAAGGTAAATAAGTCAGAAGTAAAATCGCCATTGCCGGAGTGGTTCAGGTTTTTAACAACAGCACTCATACCATTCTGCAAATCCATGAAAGTAATATTACCGTTGTTAATCGCATATTCCTTTAATTGCAGATTAAACGGCTTTATTTCCTTCACTGCTGCTTTAATACTGTCGGGTTTAATAATATCCCAATTTGCTAACCCCTCTTTAGTAACAAGTGCATTTATCTCTGGGGATTCAAGCGTTACACTATAAATATTAATCTGGTCTCCTCTAAAAAAACTCATAATGTCTGCAGTAGCATCAAGTCTTTTTGCAAACAGCAAAGTGTCTGTTGCAAAAAAATCGGCACCCACAACACGAAGTTCATCAAGCCCGATGCTAACTTTTGGGAAGTTTCTGAAAAACGAAATATTGACATCATCAAAATCTACATTGGCATTTAGCTTACTATTTATTTCCTTTTTTACTTTTGCCACTATTTTCCCTTTGAAGAGATAGGGTGTTGCAAAAAGCAAACCTATCAACAGTATCAAAACAATAAATAATACTTTCAAAATTTTCTTAAAGGTCTTCATGCTTATTATGTGTTTAAATGCTGGTAATTAGGCAGGACTTAATCCCAATATATTAAAATTTACTCCGCTTTAAGGGCGGAGCAATCAGTTATTGTAATCTATATTGTCAAAAACTATTCCAAACCTGTTTCGTAATGCTGCTCGGGTATTTCTACATCTAAAAACCCTTTACG
>JBBQPX010000113.1:0-8447 GCA_038216775.1 Chitinophagales bacterium | reverse complement strand
AGTCGAACGCAACCGCGTCCGTTCGCTCGCATTGATCATCGCCTGCGAGATCCACCCGCTCAACAATCTGCGCGTCCTGAAGTACCTCACCGACACGCTGAAGCAAAGTAAATTTGAGGTAATGAATTTTTTTACTTTGCGCTATATCAAGACTTTCGTAATGTGTTTTTATTTTAATTTCTTCTCTCACTTCCGGCTCTGCATATATATTGTCAGAATCTTCAACAATAATTAAATCGTAAAGTTCAGAAACTCTTTTTGTGAATTTATACAACGCTGGCGAATCAGTTTTTAAATGAATACAACCACCGGGTTTTAAAATCTGCTGATATAACCTTAAAAATCTTGGGTGCGTTAATCTCTTTTTTGCTTTAGAAGTCCGTAGCTGTGGGTCAGGGAAAGTAATCCATATTTCATCAACTTCAGCAGGTGCAAAATAGTCTCCAAGCTTTTCAATCTGTGTACGTAAAAATCCGGCGTTGGAAATATTTTCTGCCAGGCATTTTTTTGCGCCAATAAACATCCGGTTTCCTTTTACATCAACACCTAAAAAATTCTGTTGTGGAAATAATTTGGCAAGTCCTACTGTGTATTCTCCTCTGCCGCAGGCAAGTTCTAATATTAATGGATAATTGTTTGTAAAAAAGTTACTCCAATTTCCTTGCATTTCTGTTGGATATTCCAGCACATTGCCGAAAGTTTTTATTGCCGCAAAGCGTTCTAATTTTTTTTGAGCCATGGGCGGCAAAGATAAAATAATCAAAGCTTTCGAAAAGCGATAAATTAATACGAAAAATTAGTGTTAAAGACTCATTTAGTCAAAAAACAATTGCCAAATGAACTAAATTTGAGGATATTTAATTTAAAAAATACTAATATGAATACAATTATAGTTCCGGTTGATTTTTCCGGCACCTCTTTACACGCAGCAAAATACGCTGCTCAATTATTAACGGGCAATTACGATAGCACCATAATTTTATACCACAGTTACGGTAAGGCATCAGAAGCTGCAAAGACTACTGAAGATTTGGAAAATCTGCAAGCAGAATTGACAAAGGACTACCCTGTGAAAATAGAAATTCTGGCTCACGAAGAGGATGATTTTGTTACTGGCCTGGAAAAAGCTGCAAGACACCGCAGTGCTGATTTGATAATTATGGGCATAACAGGCAAATCGGCGTTGGCTCAAATTTTCTTTGGCAGTAATACATTAAAAGTGGCAGAAACAAAGGTTTGCCCTGTGCTTATTGTTCCAGAGCACGCATCTTTTAGCCCTATAAAAAATGTAATGCTTACATCTGATTTCAAAAATACAATTGAAACAACACCCTCCGTGCCCATCAAAAAATTCCTCAATCTTTCAAAAGCTCAATTGCATGTGGTGAATGTGGACAGCGACCATTATATTTCCCTTAGCGAAAGTTATGAAAGAGAAAAGCAGGAGTTAAAAACCATGTTTGCTGATTATAATCCTCAATTTTATTTTATGCGTTTGTTTGATATAGATGAAGCTATCAATCTATTTGCAGAAAGCAGAAATATAGATATGATTATTGCAGTTCAGAAAAATAAATCATTTATAGAAAAGCTATTGAAAGCAAGCCGCACAAAAAAGCTTTCGTATCATAGCAAAATGCCGATATTGGTTATACACGAGTAAAAGCAAACTAGTTCATGAATCCCCGTTTTTCGGGGATTTTTTTTCGCAAAAAATCAGGGAAGATTGTTTAGTGTATGAATAATTTGGTAATGTTTTATTTTAAAAAAGCCAATAAAATCCTCCACTAAACTATCACGAACAGTAATGAGTAAATTTCCCGGGGAATTAATATCGTCATAAACTTCAATTGCTTTTAGTATTGCCGGATAAAAGCCTTTGCCAACTAATTCCAGCTTGCCCGCTTCATCAATAACCAGCCAGTGTGGTTTTATTTGCAACGCCTGAAGCAAAATTGTATTTGCTTTTTCAAATGCTGAAGTATAAAATTTAAATTTACCAACGGCTGTTATTGGCAGGTTGCTATCAGCATCTTTACATTCAATATCGAAAATATCATTAGTAGATAAATCAAGAATTTTTCGACAGCCGTTTATATCCGGCATTAAAATACCAGCAATATTTTCTTGCCGCTTGCACCAACTGTGTAAAGCTGTTGTTTTACCGCTATGTATCGGCCGGAAAAAAATATAAATAGCCATACGGCAACTTTACGATGTTTCTGAATAAGTAAGTGTGTTATGTATTAATGCACTAATAAAAAAGTACCACCTGTTTACGCCGCCTTGTAATTTACTTTGCTGCCATGCCAGCGCTGTGAGCTGTTTTAAAACCGGGATGAATGATAAGGTTTTTAAAACCTCATCACTATACCTGCTTTCTCTTTTTTGTAGAATTTTTTGAACGGCTTTTGTAAACAAAGGCCCGATAATCATAAACCAGATAAATACAGCGCATAAAGTCCAGGTAACTGTTTTAACAACAGATACCCAGCCTTGTTTTGTATCACTTGCGAAAAAGAACAACAAAGTGCTTAGAACAATCATAACGAAAATAATAATCCAAAGTTTTTTATACTTGCTTTTTTTTGCGGAAACAGTTGTTTGTAAATTGTTTTTTAACATGGCAGTTGTGTCTAATATAAAAGTTGAATTCTCTGATTTAAAACTTTTTATGCTGCCATAAGCAAGCCAGGCAATAAATACGCCACCTAGCAGATAAATGAATAAATATATACCCACAACCCAATAGCTGCCGTTTAAAACAATGCTGCCGAATTGTTTAGCAAGCCAAGCAACCATTCCATCCATTGCTTTCCAAAGAGATTCGCCAAATAATAAAGTTTGAATTATTATTTTTTGAATGGCCGACTCTATCATAGCGATAGTACTTAATAAAACGATAGTTAAAAAATTAACACGTAACAAACTAAACAATCCAAAACCCAACAAAGCCTGAAAAGAAACAGCAATATATGCAGGAAAAGGTGTGTAAGGACTAATCATCGCTTTTACAATTAAAACAATAAGGGCACTTTTTAATATTTGCTTATAATCGAAATCCGAAAATTCTGCAATCATGCTTATCATAATAATTGCCATACCCCCAACTAACAAACCTGTAAAAGGAATCTGCAATGCATGCATAACGCCGCCCAGCCCGCTTTCTGTAAAAGCCCATAAAGCTGTAAGCCGTTGAATGGCGTTTAGTCTCTGCTCTTTTGTTAGGTAAATGTTGCTGCTGTTCATTACCACAAATTTAATAAAGGCTTTCTACAAAACGCTGCTCAGTATAAATCACAACACCAGAAACTTTGTTATTTGTTTGCGTTACCGCAATTTGTTATTTTTAATGTTGGTTTGCCATTTTTATCTCTCCAAAAATTCATTACGGCAGGTAAGGCAATGTGGCTAAAAATAAAAACATGATTGATAATAATGACGGTTTTATGAAAGAGGCTATTCGCCTTTCTATAAATAATGTAGAAGAAGGAAAAGGTGGACCTTTTGGTGCGGTTGTTGTAAAAGATGGAAAAATAATTGCCCGTGGTGTAAACCTGGTTACGTCTACAAACGACCCAACAGCACATGCAGAAGTGGTTGCTATAAGAGAAGCTTGCAAGGTTTTAAATACATTTCAATTAGATGATTGCGAAATATACACAAGCTGTGAACCCTGCCCAATGTGCCTCGGTGCAATTTACTGGGCAAGACCAGCAAAACTTTATTACGCCAACAGTAAAGAAGATGCAACGGTTATTAATTTTGATGACCAGTTTATTTACGAAGAAATGGCAAGACCAATTCAAGAGCGTAAATTATTTACTAAGCAGATGTTGAGAGAAGAAGCGCTGGAAGCATTTAAGAAATGGAGCGAAAGCACAGGTAAAACAGATTATTGATGATACAGTTTATACTTAATGATAAATTGGTAAAACCTGACCAAAAATCTGGCAGTACGGTGCTGGATTATGTACGTTATTATAAAAGATTGGTGGGTACTAAGATTGGTTGCCGTGAAGGTGATTGTGGAGCATGTACCATTTTGGTTGGCGATTTTGAAAACGATAAACTTGTGTATCGTTCTATGACGAGTTGTTTGATGCCATTAGGCAATGCACATGGTAAACATATTGTTTCGGTTGAAGGTATAAACCTGCCTGCCGGTAGGCAAGGTATGGAAACCTTAAGTCCTGTGCAGCAAGCTATGGTTGATACTAACGGAACGCAATGCGGATTTTGTACAATTGGTTTTGTGATGTCGCTTACTGGTTTTGTTTTAAACGATACTGCGAAAGAATATGATAAAGCTATTGCTGCTATTGATGGAAACATCTGCCGCTGTACCGGCTACAAATCTATTGAAAGGGCCGCAGCAATAATTTCAGAAAAAGTAAACGATAAACCTGAACAGGAAACTATAACATGGCTGGTTGAGCAAAAATTTATTCCAGAATATTTTCTGCAGATAAAAAAAAGACTGACAGAATTAAGACAGACTTTGAAAAAGCCAGATGAAGTAACTCTTGCAGATAAAGTTATGCTGGGTGGCGGAACTGACCTCGTTGTGCAAAAAGCTTTAGCAGTAAAAAAATCGGATGTTGTTCATTTATTTGATGATAGTGCTTTACAACAAATAAAGTTAGAAAATGGACAGTGCCATATCGGCGCAGCTACTACCGTTACTGCATTTGCAGAGTCTGAAATAATACAAAACTTTTTTCCTGATTTAAAAAAATACATCAAACTTATTTCATCAACACCCATCCGCAACATGGCAACCATGGCGGGTAATTTGGTAAATGCATCGCCAATAGGCGATATGAGTATTTTCTTTCTGGCGCTTGATAGTGAGCTTTTATTAAACAGAGACGGAATTAAAAGAACAATTAAGCTTAAAGATTTTTATAAAGCATATAAACAAATTGACAAAGCTGCTGACGAATTTATTGAAGAGATAATTTTTACTTCGCCACAAAACAACATTTTCAGTTTTGAAAAAGTTTGTAAGCGTACACACCTGGATATTGCAAGTGTAAACAGTGCTTGCCAAATACAGGTTAGTTCAGATGGAGTAATTAGCAGCATACATCTTTCTGCAGGAGGAGTTGCACCTTTCCCAAAATATTTAAAAGAAACATGTGCTTTTTTAAAAGATAAAAAAATAAATCCTGATAATCTTAAAGAAGCTATTGCAATAATGAATGAAGAGGTTGCACCAATAAGCGATGCAAGAGGCACTGCTGAATACAAAAGACTACTGCTAAGGCAATTGTTTTTGGCTCACTTTAAAATAAAGGAACATGTAATTAAACAGGTATTGCAAGTGCAGTAATGAATTAATAAAAATGAATCTTACATAATTGAATAAAAATGAAAATATAAAAGCTCTTCCAAGCCCCCCTTTGGGGGATGGGGGTGTTTCTGGCGGCAACATAGATGCCGCAGCCCACGTAACCGGTAAATCTATTTACGTAGATGATATCCCTGTGATGCAAGGCATGCTGTTTGTAAAAGTGTTTGACTCACCAGTTGCACACGGAAAAATTACAAGCATAGATTATTCTGCAGCAGAGCAAATGGAAGACATTGTAAAAATATTTTCTTATAAAGATATTCCTGGCGAAAACCAGATTGGAGGAATTATACCAGATGAACCTTTCCTTGCCGACCACGAAGTTCATTACCGTGGACAACCTATTTTACTTATTGTTGCAGAAGACGAAGATGCTGCTGAAGAAGCTTTTGAGAAAATAAAAATTGAAATTGAATCTCTGCCCATTATCACCGACCCTAGGGTTGCTTTTGCTGCCGGGCATTTATTAAGTCCATCGAGAAAATTTGCAATGGGGGATGTTGAGAATGCTTTTGCAAATTGTAAATATGTTTTTGAAGGTATTGCCGAGTCTGGCGGACAAGAGCAACTCTATTTAGAAACGCAGGGAGCTTATGCATACCCAACAGAACACGAAAGCGTAAAAATATTTTCATCAACACAAGGACCAACGCAGGTACAACGAACTGTTGCGAAGGTTTTGGGTGTTGGCATGAATAAAGTGGAAGTTGATGTACCCCGCCTTGGCGGTGGCTTTGGCGGTAAAGAAGACCAGGCATCTGCATGGGGTGCTTTTGCAGCCATGGTTGCGTGGATTTTGAAACGCCCGGCAAAATGTATTCCTCACCGCATGGAAGATATGCGGATGACTGGTAAAAGAAATCCTTACAGCAGTGATTATAAAATTGGCCTCGATGAAAATTTAAAAATTGTTGCTTACGAAGCAACTTTTTACCAAAATGGTGGTGCCGCCGCTGATTTATCTCCGGCAATTTTAGAACGGACTTTATTTCATGCAACCAACAGTTACAATATTCCAAATGTAAAAGTTACTGCAAATTCCTGCAAAACAAATCTTCCACCAAACACCGCATTTCGTGGTTTTGGTGGACCGCAGGGAATGTTTGTAATGGAATCTGCCATTGACCATGCAGCAAAATCATTGAATATTTCTCCTGATATCATCCAGCGGAAAAACATGATAGACAATGGTGATGAATTTCCGTATGGGCAGATTGTACAAGAGTGCCAGGCAAAAAAATGCTGGAATGAAGTTGTGGATTTGTATAACGTGGAATCAACCAAAAAGGAAATAGAAAAATTCAATCAACAGAATAATTTTTATAAAAAAGGTCTATCATTAATGCCTGTTTGTTTTGGTATTTCTTTTACCAATACCATGATGAATCAGGCAAGAGCGTTAGTACACGTTTATACTGATGGGACTGTAGGCGTAAGCACAGGAGCTGTAGAAATGGGCCAAGGTGTAAATTCAAAAATGCTGCAGGTTGCTGCCGCAAGCTTTGGCATTTCTGCAGATAAAATAAAATTAGAAACAACAAATACAACAAGGGTTGCCAATACATCGCCAACTGCGGCAAGCTCAACCGCCGATTTAAATGGGAAGGCTTTACTTGATGCCTGCAACCAGATTAAAAAAAGACTCTTTGATTTTATTAAAACTGAATTGACAAATAACGAAGATGCAACTATTGAAATAAAAGACGAGATAGTTTACATTAATGAACAACCTTCCATCCTCACTTGGGAAAATCTTATTCAGCAGGCGTTTATGAAACGCATAAATCTTAGTGCTAAAGGGCATTACGCCACACCGCTTATTAATTTTGATAAAACCATTGAGAAAGGTCATCCGTTTGCTTATCACGTTTACGGCACAGCGCTAACCGTTGCCACGGTTGATTGCCTGCGGGGAACTTATGAAATTGAAGATGTAAAAGTGGTACATGATTTTGGCAGCAGCATGAACCGCTCGGTTGACCTCGGACAATGCGAAGGTGGAATTGTACAAGGCATTGGCTGGATGACGATGGAGGAAATAATTTATAATGCTGATGGAAAATTATTATCCAATGCGTTATCAACTTATAAAATACCAGATATTTACTCGGTACCAAAAACATTGGATATAAAATTCTTAAATACTGATGGAAACGATATGGCTATTTTAAAATCAAAAGCTGTTGGCGAGCCTCCATTGATGTATGGCATCGGTGCATTTTTCGCAATACGGAATGCAGTGCTGGAATTTAATCAGGATTCAAAAATTTCATATTCAGCACCAATAACACCAGAAAAAGTATTGATGGGTTTGTACAACCCCATCAGCAGTTGCAAGCCCTGACGGCGGTTGAGCATTGTTCACTTCGAATTGCTCTTGCATTCTGAATTATTGTGTTTTCAAGAGTAGCCTCTTTTTTTCAGACTTATCATGTAGTTCAGAGTTGCTGTATCTTTCTGAATTACCTAGGCCTTCAGAATTGCACTGGTTTTATGAATTGCCCCGGCCTTCTGAATTGCCCTGGCCTTCAGGTCAAGGATAAAAAATTAGTTCACGGGCTTTAGCCCACATAAATTTGATAAACTAAAAGAAACGTCAATGCCATTTCTTAAAATTTGGATACATTTTGTTTGGGCTACAAAAAACAGGGAACCAATTCTTTCAGATGATAAACGCCAGTTATTGTTTGAGCATATAAAAAGCAACGGACTGCAAAAAAACATCTATGTTGATTTTGTAAATGGGCACATCGACCATGTTCATGCATTAATTTCTTTAAATTCAGAACAAACTATTTCAAAAGTTGCGCAATTATTAAAAGGCGAGAGTTCTTTTTGGGCTAATAAAAATAAAGTTTTTTCTAACTCCGTTTTTTGGCAAGATGATTATTTTGCAGTGTCAGTTAGCGAATCGGGCGTTAATAAAGTAAGGGAATACATTAGGAATCAGGAGGAGCATCACAAGAAGAAAACATTTAAAGAAGAATATGATGAGTTTATGTTGAAGTATGGATTTGGGTTGATGAAGGGCTAAAGCCCGAGGATATGTATTTCGTATCCCCGCCCTGAAGGGCGGGGCAATTCATAAAAA
>JBBQPX010000112.1:0-8514 GCA_038216775.1 Chitinophagales bacterium | reverse complement strand
TTTTTATTTAACCAAAATCAAATCAGAATCATGGATTTATTAAATGTAATGTTAAGCACAGTACCATTTGCAAATGCAGGCGGCGCTATCGGCGCAGGTTTAGGTGCAATTGGTGCAGGTATTGGCATTGGCCAAATTGGTAAAGGTGCATTGGAAGCAATTGCACGCCAGCCAGAAGCCGTAAATGATATCCGTAGTAACATGATCCTTGCTGCCGCGTTGGTAGAGGGTGTGGGTCTGTTCGCCGTTATCATCGGGTTCTTAGCCATGGTGCTTTAAAAACTTTTACTGCATCCAAAGTACAGGACGGAGGATGCAGTAATTTTTAGCCCTATCCCCTGAAAGGGAATATGGAGTAGATTTTTTTGAGCCAAGCTTTAGTGCTGCTATATAACTTGATTGGCAAATAGGATTTTGTTCTTTTTTTGCTTTTGAGAAAAGCAAAAAAAGAATCACTCTTGTACGGTAGATCAATATTGAACATTTCAGAATTTTTTATTTTATAAATACTATAAAATGCAATTATTAACACCGGCCTTCGGCCTTATCATCTGGACACTTTTAGCTTTCCTTGTTGTATTTTTTCTATTGAAAAAATTTGCATGGCCTGCAATCCTTGGCGGACTAGCAGAGCGTGAAAAAAACATTTCAGACTCATTGGCAAGCGCAGAAAGAATTAAGCTTGAAATGGCCCAAATGAAAAACGACAACGAAGCGTTGCTAACCCAAGCTCGTGAAGAAAGAGCAGGCATGCTTAAAGATGCTAAAGAAGTGTCGGACAAGATGATTAACGAGGCAAAAGAAGAAGCAAAAGTACAGGCAGCAAAAGTGCTTGCCGATGCTCATACTGCCATACAAAACCAAAAGATGGCTGCATTAACCGAAATTAAAAACCAGGTGGGCAGTCTTGTACTGGAAGTAAGCGAAAAAGTATTACGCAAAGAATTAAGCAACAGAGCAGAGCAGGAAAATTATATTAAAACACTTGCCGCAGAAGTAAAGCTGAATTAAGAAGCCCCTATCTCCGCCAGCCGGCGGAGGAAAAGGAGTAGATGATGCTATATTAAAAACCATTAGTGCACAACAACTAATACAAAACAAATTCCCCCTTTAGGGGACAGGGGTATGAATAATCCACGTTTAGCAGGCCGTTACGCAAAAAGTTTACTTGATCTGGCAACAGAGCAAAACCAGGTAGATGCAGTATATGCAGATATGAAATGGATACACAGCATCTGCAAAAGCAATCCTGATTTTGTTAACATGCTGCGCAGCCCGGTTATTAAACCAACTGCGAAAGGAAAAATCATTGAATCAATTACAAAAGAGAGGGTTAGTGTTTTAACAACTGCCTTCGTTAACTTATTGGTAAATAAGGCAAGAGAAACTAACCTACCAGAAATAGCTACAACTTATATTGATCAGTTTAACCAACTGCGAAACATTCATAAAGTAAAAATTACAACTGCAGAACCTATTTCTGAAGATATGAAAAATGCTATAATGGCCAATGTTCAATCTGCAGCTAGTGCCGGTCAAACTTTTGAAATTGAAACCGCTGTTAAAAATGAACTTATTGGTGGTTTTTTATTAGAAACAGATGGTACTTTGGTTGATGCAAGTATTTTAAGAGATTTAAAGGATATTCAAAAACAATTTATGAATAACGATTACCTGCACAGGATTCGTTAATTTTATTTTAATACAAAATATTAAAAGCTGTTACGCAAGTAGCGGCTTTTTTTGTTAGTAGCCAAAAGTCACTAACTTACCTCGGCTTTAACCCAGATTTTAATTTTAAAAAATCCCCAAAAGTTTAGGCTATATTTAGTTTTGCCGATATTTTTCAATTTTATTATCTTCTTTTTTTTCCACTGGTTGCATATTACCTAACAGCAGCAAACAATTTTTACTGACCGCTACCTACTTTTAACTGACCGTTCACTAAAACTACCTATTTGTGGTATTGCAATTAATAAGAATGCATATTAATTTTACTAAGCAATTTAAAAAAGGCCTCAAAAAATTGCAAACTAAAAAATTCAAAATATCCCCCGAAAGGCAGTTAGCTTTTTAATAAGTTGTAAACCTGGCAACGCTCAAAACCAACAATAAAAAGGAATATGCTGAAAATCCTTTAAACAGAGTAAGCTTATTATTTTTTAAACCTTTAATCATGATTACAACCTCCTCATGGGCAGATTTGCCTATTCAATTAACTGAAGACCTAGCAGACCCTGTATGGGCAGGTGCCGGTGAAATGGCAATCCCTAACGGGTTTCTTTTAACAAAAAATGACGCCCAGTTTCTATACGCCAGCTTAGATATGGTTGGCGATACCGGAAACGATACGGGCGTGGGCGATTTTTTCTGGTTTACATTCGATCGCAACCGAGATGGAAACATTACACCAAACATGGATGTAAACTATGGACAGTTTCCTGCTTCGCCCAATAAAATAGGGAGGCAGTTTTATTTGGCTCCCAGCACCTGGACAGGACTTGGCACCGATAACACCGAGTTTAAATCAGCTTTTGAAGCTTCGCCAAAAAGCCCAACGCCTCACAGAGTTTGGAAATTCAGATTTAAGCTCACCGATTTAAATGTTTCACTTATTCCTTTCTGGCTTCCTCCATTTACCAGATTTGGTGTAAGGGTTCACTCTACAAATCCACCGCAGGATAATAGCACACCTGCAAACTTCTGGACTAATTTTGCCGGGTTACATACCCTGTATTTATCCAGAAGGCCAGTTGTAAGTCCGGCATTAATGGGACCCGTAATTGGCTGCGTTGGCTTAATACCAACAACTAAAATTAATGCAACTTCCGGCAAGGCCACAACCGACGCCGGTTATATGGTGTATGTTGAAAATGCCGCTTTTGGGGGCTTACTGAACATAATTGGCAACCAGCCAAATCTGCATAGTCTCATCACCACAAAAAATGCAACGTATATTAAAGTTAAACATCGTGATGGTACTGCAGGAGCATTTACCGATTTTATAACCGGCTGGTATAATTACAAATGGAATGTAGCTGCCGGAGATTATGTGCTGCAATCTTTTGGTGCAGATGCAGGTAATTTTTATCCACTGCAGGAACTTGCATTCGATTATTCTATTCATGATTTGCTTTTCCAATTCGATGCAGGGCAATTAAGCCAGGGCATTCACCAGTTTATGGTTGAATTTTATAATGCCGGTAAAGTACTTATTACGGGTTTGCCTGCACAAACACTTACTTTAAAAATCGACAACACCGTTCCGGTAGTAAAAATCAATTCTGTCTTGCATGGCGCAGCTCCAGTATTGGCCTGCGATATTGTAAAAATGACCGGGGCTGCCGATGGACTGGTAGTTAATTTTGATGCTTTTGACCCGGAAAATAATGTGCGCAGTTACAATGTTTATGCAGTTTGGGGTGAAGGAACATCTGCCTCGTTGGCTTCAGATTCTTATACACTCGCAAAAGGCGATTGGGCTGGCGTGCAGAATCAAAATACACCGCTTTGGGTTCCTGTAAGAACTTGTGCCCACTCAATAAATGTAGTTGCTTATGCCAGAACCACAAATGGTTACGGCTACACAGGTTATAATTCTGTGAGCAGGTATATTACAATAATGAAGTAGCAGAAATAATTTTTGCATGAGGGAAATCGCTGGCTTGTAATGAGCTGGCGATTTTTTAAAACCCAAACACCGGCGTCTTTATATCATGGTAAAATAAAAAAGTCCATTTTTCTTTTTCGCCTTGCTCCCACCATTGTTGGCGCAGCTCCATACATTTACGACCATCAAAATCGTACTTGGCAATAAATTTATTTTTCATTTGCTGTAACTGTGGTGCTACATCGCCGCCAAAGAAGATTTTTTGTCCATCTTCCTCAACCCAAAAAACCTGGTGAAAAGGGCTGTGAGCGCCGGTTACGTGGTAGGTAATATATTTATCGATTTTCCCTTCCCCCTCCAGCAAAACAACCTGATCGGAGTTTTGAATATTTTCAAATTGAGCTATGTTGTAAGATGGTGCACCTTTTTCCAAAGCATAAGTCAGTTCATCTTTATGCACATAATAAGTGGCATTAGGAAAACTTAAAAATTTCTGATTCAGTATGTCATCAGTTTTGTAAATACCGCCAGCATGGTCTTTATGCAAATGGCTAAGCAACACTTTAGTTACTTCCATTGGGCCAATGCCGTTGTTAAGTAAGTTTTGGTGAATTTGCAAAGTGCCATCCGGCATATTAAACCCAAGCCCGGTATCAATTACAATAACATCCTGCGAAGTAATAATGGCAAAAGGCTGAATTTCTACAAGCAAACTGCCCACGGGGCGCTGCTGCAAATCATCTTTATCCGTATTAAACGGAACAAATTTTTTGGTAGCATCTATTGTAAAAGCGCCTTCGCTTAGTGGAATTATCTTCATTTTCTTGTTCCCCCTTCGGGTTAAGGGGCTTAATAATCACCTAATGTTTCCGGCAATTGTGCCAAAGCACTTTTCAACTGCTCATCATTAGGTGGAATGCCGTGCCACTCATGTTTGCCTTCCATAAAATCTACGCCTTTTCCCATAATGGTTTTCATTAAAATAAGAATTGGCTTTCCTTTACCTACAAACGTTTTAGCATTATTTAAACCGGCAACTACGGCATCCATATCATTCCCTTCCATTTCCAGCACTTGCCAATTAAATGCTTCAAATTTTGCTTTCAGGCTGCTTAAGCTCATTACATCCTTTGTGGTGCCGTCAATCTGTTGTCCGTTGCGGTCAATAGTAGCAATAAGATTATCTACACCTTTGTGTGCTGCAAACATAATGGCTTCCCAGTTTTGGCCTTCGTCTAGTTCACCATCGCCATGTAATGAATAAACAATACGATCATCATTATTAAGTTTTTTTGCCAACGCAGCACCTATGGCCACGCTCATACCCTGCCCAAGCGATCCGCTTGCAACACGTACACCCGGTAAATGCTCATGCGTGGTTGGGTGGCCCTGCAGGCGGCTGTTCAACTTTCTGAAAGTATTTAATTCTTCTACAGGAAAATATCCGCTACGGGCAAGCGCACTGTAAAATACAGGCGAAATATGGCCGTTACTTAAAAAGAACAAATCCTCACCAACACCATCCATTTTAAAATCCGGATTGTGCTTCATAATATCAAAATAAAGTGCAGTAAAATACTCTGTACAACCCAACGAACCGCCGGGATGCCCGCTTTGCACTGCGTGTACCATTCTTACTATGTCCCTTCTGATTTGCGTTGCTATTTCTTTTAATTCGGCCATTGTTTTATTTTTTTAAACAGTTTGCTTATTATATTAAATTTACATAATTTGTATCTCAAATCGTGTAATTGCAAACCTACTTTAAATTCATATTACAATCAAAGTAAAATACGGTCTTAATCAAACTAGTTAATAATAACTTCAAAATTATATCGTTATTTATATTATTGAGTTTGAAAATGACAAACACTCATTAAAAAATTGATTACAAGCATCCATTTAACCAAAAAATGCGTCTTGTAATTTGATTTTAAGTTTTTATCCTAAAAACATATGTTATACTTTTGCTTTAATTAATGCGGGTATAGAAATAACTTACAGGAATGAATAATATATTATTATGTGCGGGTTTAGGGTTTTTAATAACTTTTTTTGCTATACCGGTTATTATACAGGTGGCTAAAGACAAAAAGCTATTTGATGAACCTGATGAGCGTAAAGTTCACAAAAACGTAATTCCCACTTTGGGCGGATTAGGCATATTTGCCGGTTTTATAATAGCTACGCTTATGTGTGTGCCAACTGGCATAGCTCCAGAACTGCAATATTTTGCAGCAGCTGCTACTGTTATTTTCTTTTTAGGTATTAAAGATGACATTCTGGTACTTTCAGCCAGTAAAAAATTTATTGGTCAGTTACTTGCAGCAGGCATCATTATAAAGTTTGGCGGTGTTCAAATTTCAAATTTTCATGGCCTTTTGGGCATTTACGAAATACCACACGTTACCAGCGTCATTATTACGCTTTTTACCATTATAGTAATAACCAACTCGTTTAATTTAATTGATGGTGTTGATGGACTGGCAGGCAGCCTTGGCTTACTAACTACCATTGTTTTTGGTGTTTATTTTTATTATGCAGGTACATTGGCTTATTCGGTCATCGCATTTTCACTGGCCGGCAGCATTGGTGGTTTTTTAATTTATAACTTCTCTCCCGCCAAAATTTTTATGGGGGATACAGGGTCTCTATTATTAGGTTTGATAAACTCGATACTGGTAATTAAGTTTATAAATATTGCCGGTAATCCTGCTTCAAATTTTCCTATAGAATCGGCGCCGGCAATTGGCTTCGCTATTCTTATGATTCCGCTTTTTGATACTTTACGAGTGTTTGGATTAAGAATTATAGCAAGGCGCTCCCCCTTTAGCCCGGATAGAACGCACGTGCATCATTTTTTGCTGGATCTTGGCTTTAACCACCGCATGGTAACTGTTACTTGTGTTTTAGTAAACATTGCGTTTATTGCCATAGGTTTTTCTATGCGTAGCATGGGTACTACCGTGGTGTTAGGCGTTCTTCTTTTAGCTGCATTTATTTTTATCGGCATTATTTATTACAGTCGCCCTAAAAATAAAATAGTAGTTTCTAAAAAAGTTGAAAAAGCCGGAATTCTTAAACCCCACAAAATTTTTAAGCTTGCGGGTGAAGCTGTAGATGCTGATTAAATTCTTCCTCAATTTATTTTAAAAGTACGCTTCTTAAAATTTATCTGTACCAGGGATATTCATTTCAGGCAATACTTTATATATAAAATTCAAAATTTTATTTTTTACAGAAGGCTTTGCATTGTACCGCAGGTACCGAAGAAATTCGGAAATAATACTGAAAATTTACAGATATCACTATTTTATAAATGATGCTGGTATTAACAGCCAATTTTTTATAGCTTTGCAGCCAATTAATAATTTGAGATTATGTCACAAGAATTAAGTGAAATTATAAGTGAAACAGCAACTTCTATGCAAAAAGCATTGAACCACCTGGAAACAGAATTAGTTAAAATACGTGCTGGTAAGGCCAATCCAAATATGCTTGATGGAATAATGGCTGATTATTATGGTAACCCAACTGCTATAAATCAAATAGCCAATGTTTCTGCATTAGATGCAAGAACAATATCTGTACAGCCTTGGGAAAAAAATATGTTGGCACCCATTGAAAGGGCAATTATAATGGCAAACATTGGTATTAACCCACAAAACGATGGCAATATAATCCGCCTTTTTTTACCGCCACTAACAGAAGAGCGCAGAAAAGAACTGGTGAAAAGATGTAATGCTGAAGGTGAGCAGGCAAAAGTTTCTGTAAGAAATATTCGCAGGGATGCTATTGAATCGGTAAAGAAACTACAGAAAGATGGCTTAAGCGAAGATTTATGCAAAGACGCAGAAAAAGAAGCACAGGATTTAACCGATAAATATATTGTACTTATTGAAAAGCATCTTGAAGCAAAAGAAAAAGAAATAATGGTGGTTTAATAGCTTTTAACCATGGCGATTTTATCTTTTAAAGCATTAATTTTCTTGTAATGCCATCAGCCAGAGAAACTTGGTTTTTGTTGCTCTCCATTCCCTTTTACGCTATACTTATAGGGGCTGAAATTTTATTGAGCAACTGGCAGCAAAAAAAAATCTATTCAGTAAAACAAACCATTCAAAACGTTTATCTCACTTTATTTAATGCTTCGCTGGATGTTTTAATGCGTTGGTTGTTTTACATCAGCATACTTACCTGGAGTTATCATCATCATTTTTTTTCTTTTGAAAACCCATGGCTTTACTGGTTTGCATTATTTATTTTGGTAGATATTGCTTTTTATTTTGAACATAGAATAGACCACTACTGCCGCCTCTTTTGGGCTGTGCATGTTACGCATCATTCATCTGAAGAGTTTAATCTTACTACCGGTTTTCGTTCGTCTGTTTTTCAACCCGTTTACCGTTTCATTTATTTAGCGCCAATAGCTTTACTGGGTTTTACTCCGCTTGATATTGTTTTTATGTATTCTGCTACGCAAACTTATGGCATACTGGTACATACACAGTTCATCAATCAAATGCCGCGTTGGTTCGAAGCTGTTTTTGTAAGCCCAAGCCACCACCGGGTACATCATGCAAGCAATGTTATTTATTTAGATAAAAACATGGGCATGTGCTTAATAATCTGGGATAAAATATTTGGTAGTTTTCAACAGGAATTAAAGGAAGAGCCAGTTAAGTACGGGCTTACCACGCCGGTTGAAAATGCAAACGATCCGCTTAAAATAATTTTTCATGAATGGGCAAGCATTGGCCGTGATGTAAGGAAGAAAACATCCATTGCCAATAAGGTTAAATACATTTTTATGCCGCCCGGCTGGAGCCACGATGGCAGTACAAAAACTGCACGGCAATTGCGCCTGAACCAAAAAGACATGTTTCAACAGGTTCAAACTGACA